>NZ_QAJS01000028.1:0-315 GCF_003852595.1 Aquitalea sp. FJL05 | reverse complement strand
ACAAGGCCGAGCAAGGCAGCGCCAGCACCGATACGGTGAACATCGGCCTGCCGGCAGATGCCAAGGCTGGCGACACACTGAACGTCACCATCAACGGTACGGCTCAGCCGGGTCATGTGCTGACCGCCGCTGAAATCAGTGCCGGTCAGGTAGTCATCACCCCGACGGCCCCGGCAGAAGGTGGCACGCTAAACGTAGCGGCCACCATCACTGACGTGGCGGGTAATACTTCGGCGCAAGGCAGCGACAGCGCGGTTCGCGACACCATCGCGCCGTCCGCGCCGACCGTCGTGATTGCCACCGATGCCAACAACG
>NZ_QAJS01000027.1:0-256 GCF_003852595.1 Aquitalea sp. FJL05 | reverse complement strand
CTGCCTTGCTCGGCCTTGTTGATGAAGCCGTCGTTGTTGGCATCAGTAGCAATGACCACAGTCGGGGCGCTCGGCGCGGTGGTGTCGCGAACGGCGCTATCGCTGGCACTGGCCGAGGTATTGCCCGCCACATCGGTGATGGTCGCGGCCACGTTCAGCGTGCCGCCTTCGGCTGGCGCATTCGGGGTGATCACCACCTGACCGGCGCTGATTTCAGCAGCGGTCAGCACATGACCCGGCTGAGCGGTACCGTTGA
>NZ_QAJS01000026.1:0-1209 GCF_003852595.1 Aquitalea sp. FJL05 | reverse complement strand
TGATTTCAGCAGCCGTCAGTACATGACCGGCTTGCGCCACGCCATTGATGGTGACATTCAGCGTATCACCCGCCTTGGCATCGCTCGGCAGACCGATGTTCACCGTGTCGGTGGTGGCGCTGCCCTGCTCAGCCTTGTTGATAAAGCCGTCGTTGTTGGCATCGGTCGCAATGACTACGGTCGGGGCCGACGGTGCGCTCAGGTCCAGACCATAGCTGTCACTGCCGGTGGCGGTGCTGCTGTTGCCGTGGCTATCGGTGGTGGTAACGCTGGCGTGTACCGTGCTGTCAGCCTTCAGGTCTGTGCTGCTGACGGCAATGGTGTAGCCCAGTTTGCCATTGCCCAGATCGATGACCTGGCCGGTGGTGTCGTGGCCGTTCACGGTCAGGGTGACGGTGTCGCCAACCTTGACGTCACCACCGACAGTGCCGGTGATGATGACGGTCGCACCACTGGTTTCAGCGATGTTCAGCACATTGTCGGCGGTGACCGGGTCAACGGTGATGCTGGCCAGCGGGCCGCTGGTGATCAGCGTCGCGCTGTCGCTGCCTTGGGCCGAAGTGTTACCCGCCACATCGGTGATGGTGGCCGCTACGTTCAGCGTGCCACCTTCGGCCGGAGCCGTCGGGGTGATCACCACCTGGCCGGCGCTGATTTCAGCGGCGGTCAGGACATGACCCGGCTGAGCGGTACCGTTGATGGTCACGTTCAGCGTGTCACCGGCCTTGGCGTCCGCCGGCAGGCCGATGTTCACCGTATCGGTAGTGGCACTGCCCTGCTCAGCCTTGTTGATGAAGCCGTCGTTGTTGGCGTCGGTGGCGATGACCACGGTCGGGGCGGACGGGGCGGTGGTGTCGCGTACCGCGCTGTCGCTGCCCTGAGCCGAGGTATTGCCCGCCACATCAGTGATGGTGGCCGCTACGTTCAGCGTGCCACCTTCAGCCGGTGCGGTCGGGGTCAGAACGACTTGGCCGGCACTGATTTCAGCGGCGGTCAGTACATGACCAGCTTGCGCCACGCCATTGATGGTGACGTTCAGCGTGTCGCCCGCCTTGGCATCTGCCGGCAGGCCGATATTGACGGTGTCAGTGGTGGCACTGCCCTGCTCAGCCTGATTGATGAAGCCATCGTTTTTGGCGTCGGTGGCAATCACTACGGTCGGGGCGGACGGCGCGGTGGTATCCAGCTTGGCGCTGTCGCTGCCCTGAG
>NZ_QAJS01000025.1:12668-15487 GCF_003852595.1 Aquitalea sp. FJL05 | reverse complement strand
GACGTTTACGTGCGGTTTGTTCCGCTCAAACTTTTCTTTTGCCATTTTGCAAAAATCCTTAATTAAAGAACATTAGATCAGAGCTGACCGAAAACCGGTTCCGGTCAGCTTCAGCGCGCATTACTTCTTGGCAGCCATTACCGCTTCAGCAACATGCTTCGGTGCTTCAGAGTAGTGCTTGAACTCCATGGAGTAGGTAGCACGACCCTGAGTAGCGGAACGCAGGTCGGTGGAGTAACCAAACATCTCGGCCAACGGTACTTCTGCCTTGATCTTCTTGCCACCCAGACCATCATCGTCCATGCCTTGCACGATGCCACGACGACGGTTCAGGTCGCCCATTACATCGCCCATGTACTCTTCCGGCGTTTCCACTTCAACGGCCATCATCGGCTCAAGGATGCACGGACCAGCACGGCGCATGGCTTCCTTGAATGCGATGGAACCAGCCAGTTCGAAGGCGATCTGCGAAGAGTCGACATCGTGGTAGGAACCGAAAGTCAGACGCACAGTAACGTCAACCACCGGGAACCCAGCCAAGATACCGTTGCTCAGCGAGTTACGGATACCCTTGTCAACGGAAGGAATGAATTCACGCGGAATCACACCACCCTTGATCTCGTCGATGAACTTGTAGCCCTGACCTTCGCCGGACGGCTCCAGAGTAATCGTACAATCACCGTACTGACCCTTACCACCAGACTGCTTGGCATGCTTACCTTGCACATCAGTAACAGTCTTGGTGATGGTTTCGCGGTAAGCAACCTGCGGAGCACCCACGTTGGCTTCAACGCCGAACTCGCGACGCATACGGTCAACCAGAATTTCCAGGTGCAGTTCACCCATACCGGAAATAATGGTTTGGCCGGATTCTTCGTCAGTACGTACGCGGAAAGACGGGTCTTCCTTGGCCAGGCGGTTCAGGGCAACGCCCATCTTTTCCTGGTCAGCCTTGGTCTTCGGCTCAACGGCAACGTGAATCACCGGATCCGGGAACTCCATGCGCTCCAGAATCAGCGGGGCATCAACGGCACACAGGGTTTCACCGGTGGTCACTTCCTTCAGGCCGATAGCAGCAGCGATGTCACCAGCGCGTACTTCTTCGATTTCCTTACGGTCGTTGGCGTGCATCTGTACGATACGGCCGATACGTTCCTTCTTGCCCTTGACGGAGTTCAGTACGGTATCACCGGACTTCACCACACCAGAGTAAACACGGAAGAAGGTCAGCTGACCTACGTACGGGTCATTCATCAGCTTGAAGGCCAGAGCGGAGAAGCTCTCGTCGTCGGAAGCCTGACGGGTAACCGGAGAGCCATCGTCCAGCTCACCTGGAACCGGCGGAACATCCAGCGGGCTCGGCAGCAGTTCAATCACAGCATCCAGCATGCGCTGAACACCCTTGTTCTTGAACGCGGAACCGCACAGCATCGGCTGGATTTCGCAACGCAGGGTGCGCTGACGCAGGCCGTCAACGATTTCTTCCTCGGTCAGCGCTTCGCCGCCCAAGTACTTGTCCATCATTTCGTCGCTGACTTCAGCAGCGGCTTCAACCATCTTTTCGCGCCATTCTTCGGCTACGGAAACCAGGTCGGCCGGGATGTCACCATACTCGAACTTCATGCCTTGCGAGGCTTCGTCCCAGATAATGGCCTTCATCTTCAGCAGGTCAACCACGCCGGTGAAACCGTCTTCTGCACCGATCGGCACAACGATAGGCACCGGGTTGCCACGCAGGCGAGTCTTCACCTGTTCAACCGCACGGAAGAAGTTGGCACCTTGACGGTCCATCTTGTTCACGAAAGCGATACGCGGAACCTTGTACTTGTTGGCCTGACGCCATACGGTTTCCGACTGGGGCTGAACACCACCCACAGCGCAGTAAACCATCACGGCACCATCCAGTACACGCATGGAACGCTCTACCTCAATGGTAAAGTCCACGTGACCCGGGGTGTCAATGATGTTGAAGTGGTGAGCCGGGTACTGCAGGCCCATACCCTTCCAGTAGGTGGTGGTGGCAGCAGAGGTAATGGTAATACCACGTTCCTGCTCCTGCTCCATCCAGTCCATGGTGGCGGCGCCATCGTGAACTTCACCGATTTTGTGGTTAACACCGGTGTAAAACAGAATACGCTCGGTAGTGGTTGTCTTACCGGCGTCAATGTGAGCGGAGATACCGATGTTACGGTAGCGCTCAATGGGGGTCTTTCTAGCCACGATCTACACCTTATTGTGTGGTTGAGCTTAGAAACGGAAGTGCGAGAAGGCCTTGTTGGCTTCTGCCATACGATGCACTTCATCACGCTTCTTCATGGCACCGCCACGGCCTTCGGCCGCATCGATAAGCTCACCAGCCAGGCGCAGGTCCATGGACTTTTCGCCACGCTTACGCGCAGCGTCACGCAGCCAGCGCATGGCCAGAGCCATACGACGGGACGGACGAACTTCAACAGGAACTTGATAGTTAGCACCACCTACACGGCGGCTTTTTACTTCTACAACCGGCTTGGCATTGGTCAGTGCGCTATTGAACACTTCCAGTGCGTTTTTGCCGGTCTTCTTTTCGATCTGGGCCAGTGCGCCGTAGATGATGCGTTCTGCAACAGCTTTTTTGCCGTCGATCATCACTACGTTCATGAACTTGGACAGATCTTGGGAACCGAACTTCGGATCCGGCAGAATCTCGCGCTTGGGGACTTCTCTGCGTCTTGGCATGTTACTTCCTTCAATATTCAGTTGAGCTTGGGCTCATGACCACCCATTAAAAGCAGTCACTTACTCGACGACCTCAGGCCGCCGCTAATACATCCCAATTA
>NZ_QAJS01000025.1:0-12349 GCF_003852595.1 Aquitalea sp. FJL05 | reverse complement strand
ACGGTCAGGACCGTACGGCCCTTGCGAACGAGTTGGTTAATGGTTGGCATTACTATCAGTTCCTAGTTGATTCATTCTGCAGACAACACGTCTCCAGAAGGACGGAGGATTATATTTTAGTCAATCACTTACCGTCAAATAAAAAACGCTACGCCCTCAACGTTAACCGTTGATGGCGCAGCGTTTTTTCAACACTCAGCTGGCTTTAGCAAAATCAGCTGTTGTTTTCCACTTCGTCTACTGGCTGTTCTTCCAGCAATTGCGAATGCGTGGTGTCCAGACCCAGGCCTTGACGGCGACGGGTACGGTGGTAAGCCAGACCGGTACCAGCCGGAATCAGACGGCCCACGATCACGTTTTCCTTCAGACCGCGCAGATCATCCTTCTTGCCCATGATGGCCGCTTCGGTCAGTACACGGGTAGTTTCCTGGAAGGAAGCCGCCGAGATGAAGGAGTCGGTGGACAAGGATGCCTTGGTAATACCCAGCAGTACGTTTTCGTACTGAGCCGGTTCCTTACCTTCCGCCAGCATCTTGTCGTTCATTTCCAGTACATCGGCGCGTTCTACCTGTTCGCCCTGGATGAACTCGGTGTCGCCGCTGTCGGAGATGATGACACGACGCAGCATCTGGCGAATGATCACCTCGATGTGCTTGTCGTTAATCTTCACACCCTGCAGACGGTACACTTCCTGCACTTCCTGCACGATGTAGCGGGCCAGCGCCTCGATACCCTGCAGACGCAGGATGTCGTGCGGATCAACCGGACCGTCGACAATGGATTCACCACGGTTGACCACCTGACCATCGTGCACCAGTACGTGCTTGTCTTTCGGGATCAGGTTTTCGTAACCGCTACCCTCAAGATCGGTAATGATCAGGCGCTGCTTGCCCTTGGTGTCCTTACCGAACGATACGGTACCAGTCACCTCGGCCAGCATGCCGGCATCCTTCGGCGAACGGGCTTCGAACAGCTCGGCCACACGCGGCAGACCACCGGTAATATCGCGGGTCTTGGAGGATTCCTGCGGGATACGGGCCAGTACTTCACCCTTGCCCACATCCTGACCGTCACGCACGGTAATGATGGCGCCAACCTGGAAGGTAATGGATACCGAGGCATCCGAACCAGCCAGCTTCACTTCCAGACCATTTTCGTCCAGCAGCTTCACCAGCGGACGCAGCATCTTGGACTGCGAACCGGCACGACGCTTCGGATCGATCACGACCAGAGTGGACAGACCGGTCACTTCGTCGGTCTGCTTGGCAACGGTATTGCCCTCTTCCACGTTTTCGAACTTCACGCGGCCAGCGTATTCGGTAATGATCGGACGGGTATGCGGGTCCCATGTTGCCAGGACTGCACCAGCCTTGATCACCAGACCATCAGTCACCATCAGTGTGGCACCGTACGGTACTTTGTGACGTTCGCGCTCGCGGCCCATGTCGTCATGGATCACCACCTCGCCAGAGCGGGTGATCACGATCAGCTCGCCCTTGGAGTTGGCCACATAACGCATCTGGCTGGAGAAGCGTACGGTACCGTTCGACTTGCCTTCTACCTGGCTGGCAGCGGCATTTCGCGACGCAGCACCACCAATGTGGAAGGTACGCATGGTCAGCTGGGTACCCGGCTCACCAATCGACTGGGCTGCAATCACGCCAACAGCTTCACCAGCATTGACGCGCTTGCCACGTGCCAGGTCACGACCGTAGCACTTGGCGCACAGACCATAGCGGGTGTCGCAGGTAATGGCGGTGCGAACCTTGACTTCATCGATACCCAGGCTGTCGATCACATCAACCATGTGCTCGTCCAGCAGGGTGCCGGCTTCCAGTACGGTTTCGCCAGTGGACGGATCCACCACGTCTACCGCGGTCACGCGACCCAGGATACGGTCACGCAGGGCTTCGATCACGTCGCCGCCTTGCAGAACCGCCTTCATCACGAAGCCATTATTGGTGCCGCAATCATCCACAATCACCACCAGATCCTGCGTCACGTCAACCAGACGACGTGTCAGGTAACCGGAGTTAGCCGTCTTCAAGGCCGTATCCGCCAGACCCTTACGGGCACCGTGAGTGGAGATGAAGTACTGCAGAACCGTCAGACCTTCACGGAAGTTGGCAGTAATCGGCGTTTCGATAATGGAACCGTCCGGCTTCGCCATCAGACCCCGCATACCGGCCAGCTGCTTGATCTGTGCTGCGGAACCCCGCGCACCAGAGTCGGCCATCATGTAAATGGAGTTGAAGGATTCCTGATCCACTTCCTTGCCGTCGCGATCCAGCACCTTCTGCTTGGACAGCTCGTCCATCATGGCCTTGGCGATCTTGTCGCCGGTACGGCCCCAGATATCCACAACCTTGTTGTAGCGTTCGCCCTGGGTAACCAGACCTTGACGGTACTGCTCTTCAATCTCTTTGACTTCTTTCTGAGCTTCGCCCAGCAGCTCGACCTTCTTGCCCGGGATTTGCATGTCGTCCACGCAAATCGAGATACCGCCACGGGTGGAGTAGGCAAAACCGGTGTACATCAACTGGTCGGCAAAGATCACGGTATCGCGAATGCCGCAACGGCGGAACGATACGTTGATCAGCTTGGAGATTTCTTTCTTCTTCAGCGCCTTGTTGATGTGCTCGAACGGCAGGCCCTTCGGCAGGATGTCCGACAGGATGGCGCGGCCGACAGTGGTGTCGTAGCGCTTGATCACCGGCTGGAATTCGCCCTGCTCGTCCTTTTCCCATTCCTTCAGGCGGACGGTAATGCGGGTAGCCAGTTCGACCTGACGGGTTTCGTAGGCACGATGCACTTCCTTGGTGTCAGCAAACACCATGCCTTCGCCCTTGCCGTTTACCTTGTCGCGAGTCATGTAGTACAGACCCAGCACGATATCCTGGGACGGTACGATGATCGGGTCGCCGTTGGCCGGGGACAGCACGTTGTTGGTAGCCAGCATCAGGGTGCGGGCTTCCATCTGCGCTTCCAGCGACAGCGGCACGTGAACGGCCATCTGGTCACCGTCAAAGTCGGCATTGAATGCCGCGCAGACCAGCGGATGCAGCTGGATGGCCTTGCCTTCGATCAGTACCGGCTCGAATGCCTGGATACCCAGACGGTGCAGCGTCGGCGCACGGTTCAGCAGCACCGGATGTTCGCGGATCACGTCTTCCAGGATGTCCCATACTTCCGGCACTTCCTGCTCGACCAGCTTCTTGGCAGCCTTGATGGTGGAGGCCAGGCCCATGACTTCCAGCTTGTGGAAGATGAAAGGCTTGAACAGTTCCAGCGCCATCTTTTTCGGCAGACCGCACTGATGCAGACGCAGGGTCGGGCCTACGGTAATCACGGAACGACCGGAGTAGTCCACGCGCTTACCCAGCAAGTTCTGACGGAAACGACCGCCCTTGCCCTTGATCATGTCGGCCAGCGACTTCAGCGGACGCTTGTTGGCGCCGGTCATGGCCTTGCCGCGACGACCGTTGTCCAGCAGCGAGTCAACCGATTCCTGCAGCATGCGCTTTTCGTTGCGCACGATGATGTCCGGTGCACGCAGTTCCAGCAGACGCTTCAGGCGGTTGTTACGGTTGATGACGCGGCGATACAGGTCGTTCAGGTCGGAGGTGGCGAAACGGCCGCCATCCAGCGGTACCAGCGGACGCAGTTCCGGCGGCAGCACCGGCAGCACTTCCAGAATCATCCATTCCGGCTTCATGCCGGAACGTTGGAAGGCTTCCAGCACCTTCAGGCGCTTGGCAATCTTCTTGATCTTGGTATCGGAATTGGTGGCTTCCAGCTCGCGACGCAGGGTCTCGATCTCGGTATCCAGATTCAGACGCTTGAGCAGTTCGCGTACGGCTTCGGCACCCATCATGGCGACGAACTCTTCACCGTACTGGTCTTCCTTGTCCAGGAAGTCTTCTTCGGTCAGCAGCTGACGATATTGCAGCGGGGTCATGCCCGGATCGGTCACGACAAATGCTTCGAAGTACAGTACGCGTTCGATGTCGCGCAGGGTCATGTCCAGCACCATACCCAGACGGGACGGCAGGCTCTTCAGGAACCAGATGTGCGCGGTCGGGCTAGCCAGTTCGATGTGGCCCATGCGCTCGCGGCGAACCTTGGACAAGGTCACTTCCACGCCGCATTTTTCGCAGATCACGCCACGGTGCTTCAGACGCTTGTACTTGCCGCACAGGCATTCGTAGTCTTTTACCGGTCCGAAAATGCGGGCGCAGAACAGGCCGTCACGTTCCGGTTTGAAGGTACGATAGTTGATGGTTTCCGGCTTTTTAACTTCACCATAAGACCAGGAACGGATCTTGTCGGGTGAGGCGATGCCGATTTTAATCGCATCAAACTCTTCTTCTTGCGTTACTTGCTTAAAGAGGTCGAGCAGAGCTTTCATTGCGTCTCCAGTCAGGGGACAGGAGGCGCGGCATGATGCCGCGCCTTCTCACCCAATCAATAACGTTCCAGGTCGATATCCAGGCCGAGCGAGCGGATTTCCTTCACCAACACGTTGAAGGATTCCGGCATGCCCGCGTCAATCTTGTGTTCGCCCTTGACGATGTTTTCGTAAACTTTGGTACGGCCGGTTACGTCGTCGGACTTCACCGTCAGCATTTCCTGCAGAGTGTAGGCGGCGCCATACGCTTCCAGCGCCCACACTTCCATCTCACCGAAACGCTGGCCACCGAACTGCGCCTTACCACCCAGCGGCTGCTGGGTAACCAGGGAGTACGGGCCGGTGGAACGGGCGTGCATCTTGTCATCAACCAGGTGATGCAGTTTCAGATAGTGCATCACACCCACGGTAACCTTCCGGTCGAAAGCTTCGCCGGAGCGGCCATCGTACAGGGTCATCTGGGTCTTGGACTCGTTAAAGCCCATCTGCTCGGTCAGTTCGTCGCCGCTCGGATAAGCCAGATTCAGCATGTGCTTGATCTCGGTTTCCTTGGCGCCGTCGAATACCGGCGTGGCAAACGGCATGCCCTTGCGCAGGTTGTCCGCCAGATCCAGGATCTCGGCATCGGAAAGGCCTGCCAGATCTTCGGTCTTGCCAGTATCGTTATACAGCTGCTCCAGGTAGGCGCGAACGTCGGCAACATCCTTCTGTTGCTTGATCATGCGATCGATGCGCTCACCAATACCCTTGGCAGCCCAACCCAGATGCACTTCCAGAATCTGACCGATGTTCATACGCGACGGTACGCCCAGCGGGTTCAGCACGATGTCGACCGGACGGCCATCGCCCATATAGGGCATGTCTTCGATCGGCAGGATGCGGGAAACCACACCCTTGTTACCGTGACGACCAGCCATCTTGTCACCGGCCTGCAGGCGACGCTTCACGGCCAGGTAAACCTTGACCATTTTCTGCACGCCAGGCGGCAATTCATCGCCCTGGGTCAGTTTACGCTTCTTGTCTTCGAACTTGAGGTCGAATTCTTCGCGCTTCTGTACCAGGCTTTCCTTGATCAGCTCCAGCTGCTTGGCGATGTCTTCGTCGCTCATGCGGATGTCGAACCAGTCGTGCTTGACCGGCAGGCTGTCCAGGTATTCGTTGTCGATGGCAGTACCCTTGGCCAGACGCTTCGGACCACCATTGGCAACCTTGCCCAGGATCAGACGTTCGATACGGCTGAAGGCATCGTTTTCGAAAATACGCAGCTGGTCGTTCAGGTCGAGACGGTAGCGCTTCAGTTCGGCATCAATGATGGACTGGGCGCGCTTGTCGCGCTCGATACCTTCGCGGGTGAACACCTGCACGTCGATCACGGTACCTACGGTGCCGGTCGGAACACGCAGCGAGGTATCCTTCACGTCGGAGGCTTTTTCGCCGAAGATCGCGCGCAGCAGCTTTTCTTCCGGCGTCAGCTGGGTTTCACCCTTCGGTGTTACCTTGCCCACCAGTACGTCACCGGCTTCCACTTCGGCACCGATGTAGACAATACCGGCTTCATCCAGACGGCCTGCCATGCGCTCGGACAGGTTCGGAATATCACGGGTGATTTCTTCCGGTCCCAGCTTGGTGTCACGGGAGACAACCGACAGTTCTTCGATATGGATCGAGGTGTAGCGGTCTTCTGCCACCAGCTTCTCGGAGATCAGGATCGAGTCTTCGTAGTTGTAACCATTCCACGGCATGAAGGCGATGGTCATGTTCTGACCCAGCGCCAGTTCGCCCAGGTCAGTGGAAGCACCATCGGCTACCACGTCGCCACTGGCGATCTTGTCGCCCACCTTCACCACCGGACGCTGGTTGATGTTGGTGTTCTGGTTGGAACGGGTGAACTTGGTGAGGTTGTAGATATCCACACCCACTTCACCAGCAACCGCTTCTTCATCGTTGACACGCACCACAACGCGGCTGGCATCAACGTAGTCCACCACGCCGCCGCGACGGGCAACCACGGTGGTACCGGAGTCAACAGCGACCGAACGTTCGATACCCGTGCCGACAAACGGCTTTTCCGGGCGCAGGCACGGTACGGCCTGACGTTGCATGTTGGCACCCATCAAGGCACGGTTGGCGTCATCGTGTTCCAGGAAGGGAATCAGCGAGGCAGCAACCGACACCACCTGACCCGTGGCCACGTCCATGTACTGCACGCGGTCCGGGGTAGCCAGAATGGTTTCGCCTTTTTCACGGCAGGTAACCAGTTCGTCGATCAGGGTACCGTCTTCGCCCAGCTCGGCATTGGCCTGAGCAATGACGTAACGACCTTCTTCAATCGCCGAGAGGTAGTCGATCTCGTTGGTGACCTTGCTGTCCACCACCTTGCGGTACGGTGTTTCCAGGAAACCGAACTCGTTGGTGCGTGCAAACACGGACAGCGAGTTGATCAGACCGATGTTCGGACCTTCCGGGGTTTCGATCGGGCATACACGGCCATAATGGGTCGGGTGTACGTCACGCACTTCGAAGCCGGCGCGTTCGCGGGTCAGACCACCCGGGCCAAGGGCCGATACACGGCGCTTGTGGGTGATTTCCGACAGCGGGTTGGTTTGGTCCATGAACTGCGACAGCTGCGAGGAACCGAAGAATTCCTTGATCGCGGCCGACACCGGCTTGGCATTGATCAGGTCGTGCGGCATCAGGTTGTCGGACTCGGCCTGATTCAGGCGTTCCTTCACTGCGCGCTCAACACGTACCAGACCGGCACGGAACTGGTTCTCGGCCAGTTCGCCCACGGAACGCACGCGACGGTTACCCAGATGGTCGATGTCATCGACTTCGCCACGGCCGTTACGCAGTTCGCACAGGATGGCAATGACGGAAACGATGTCTTCAGTCGACAACGTGCCTTCCATCACGTCGCGGCGATGGGCGAATTTCTCGCCAATCAGCGACTTGAACCACTCCGGGGTCTTTTCATCGAACTTGTACTGATAAGTACGCGAGCTGAACTTCATGCGGCCCACGCGCGACAGATCGTAAGTTTCTTCGCTGAAGAACAGACGCTGGAACAGTGCTTCCACCGCGTCTTCAGTCGGCGGTTCGCCAGGACGCATCATGCGGTAGATGGCAACGCGAGCCTGCAGGCGGTCCAGGCTGTCGTCGGTACGCAGGGTCTGCGAAATATAACCGCCCTGGTCCAGATCGTTGGTGAACAGCACTTCCACCTGGTCGATCTCGGCCAGTGCCAGCTTGGCCAGCAGCTCTTCGGTGATTTCTTCGTTGGCGCGCGCCAGCACTTCACCCGTATCCACATTGGTGACGTTGTGCGACAGCACCTTGCCCAGCAACACGTCAGCCGGCACTTCGATGCGATCCAGCTGTGCAGTCTGGATATCACGGATGTGCTTGGCGGTAATGCGCTTGTCCTTGGCCACGATCAGCTTGCCATCGGCAGCCACGATATCGAACTTGGCCACTTCGCCCTTCAGACGTTCCGGCACCACGCGCATGAATACGCCGGTCTTGGTCAGATAGAAAGTATCGAAGCTGTAGAACTCGGACAGGATCTGTTCGTTGCTGTAACCCAGTGCCTTCAGCAGGATGGTCACCGGCATCTTGCGGCGACGGTCGATACGGAAGTACAGCAGGTCTTTCGGGTCAAACTCGAAGTCCAGCCAGGAACCGCGGTAAGGAATCACGCGGGCGGAGAACAGCAGCTTGCCAGAGGAGTGGGTCTTGCCGCGGTCGTGCTCGAAGAACACGCCCGGGGAACGATGCAGCTGGGAAACGATAACGCGTTCGGTACCGTTGATGATGAAAGAACCATTGGTGGTCATGAGCGGAATTTCGCCCATGTACACTTCATTCTCGCGCACTTCTTTTACCACCGGCTTGGACGACTCTTTGTCCAGGATGGTCAGACGAATACGGGCACGCAGCGGAGCGGCATAGGTAATGCCACGCAGCTGACATTCCTGCACGTCAAACGGCGGCTCGCCAAGGATGTAGTGAGCAAAATCAAGACGCGCATAGCCATTATGGCTGTTGATCGGGAAGATCGACTTGAACGCGGCTTGCAGACCAGCATCCTTGCGCTGATCTAGCGGTACACCCAGTTGCAGGAAATCGGCATAAGAATCAATCTGGGTCGCCAACAGGAATGGGACATCGAGAACACTGGCGCGTTTCGCAAAGCTCTTACGAATACGCTTCTTCTCAGTAAACGAATAACTCATAGAGTCTCCATCGAGGTGGTAGTGGCGCAAGAAACCAAAAGTCAGCAGCCACGCCGGGTAATTGCTGGCTTTTACTATCTTTGTTTCGGCCAATTACAAGCGCAATAAGGCTGGCGGATTTCTCCGCCAGCCTCACCTTCTTTTTTCAAAGAAGATTATTTGATTTCAGCCTTGGCACCGGCTTCGGTCAGTTGCTTCAGAACTTCTTCAGCTTCAGCCTTGGAAACGGCTTCTTTCACGGTCTTCGGAGCGCCGTCAACCATGTCCTTGGCTTCTTTCAGGCCCAGACCGGTGATAGCACGAACAACCTTGATCACGTTTACCTTGTTGTCGCCAGCAGCGTTCAGAACAACGTCAAACTCGGTTTTTTCTTCAACAGCAGCGGCACCAGCAGCCGGGCCGGCAACGGCAACGGCAGCAGCGGAAACGCCGAACTTCTCTTCGAACGCCTTAACCAGGTCGTTCAGTTCCATTACGGTCAGACCAGCAACGGCTTCGAGGATGTCTTCTTTGGTGATTGCCATGTAAAAATCTCCTGAATTCTATAAGAATCAAATAAGTTAAGCGGCTTCGGCTTGCTTCTCTGCCAGTGCTGCCAGGGCGCGGGCGAAGCCTGCAACCGGAGCCTGCATAACGTAGAGAAGCTTGGACAGCAGTTCTTCGCGGCTCGGGATAGAAGCCAGCTCAGCAACCTGAGCAGCATTCAGCACGTCGCCATTGTAAGAACCTGCCTTGACGATGATCTTGTCGTCAGCCTTGGCAAATTGATGCAGCACCTTGGCAGCAGCAACCGGATCGGTAGAGATACCGTAAACGAGCGGGCCAACCATTTGTTCGGCCAGCGCTTCGAATTGGGTACCAGCTACCGCACGGCGTACCAGCGTGTTCTTCAGAACGCGCAGGTAAACGCCTTGCGCACGCGCCTGAGCGCGCAGCTTGGTCATGCTGCTTACCTCGATGCCCCGATATTCGGCGATGACGAGGGTCTGAGCAGCGGCCAGCTCGGCAGCTACAGCAGCGACGACTGCCTTTTTATCTTCGATATTGAGACTCAAGGTCTACCTCCTAGACTGAAATGAAGCAGAAAAATTTCTGCTCCGCTTTGCAGCGGCGACCTATCAGGAGACAACATAGAGAAGGGAAACTGGTGCTCATGGGCGGAATTGAACCGCCGACCTCTCCCTTACCAAGGGAGTGCTCTACCCCTGAGCTACATGAGCCCTGAACTCTTCAGAAGCCTACTACGGGTACACCATCTGCGTAGGATACTTACCGCTGGGCAGCGGTTTGCGATTAAGCCTTGCGGCACCTACGGTCTTTGACAATCCGGCAAGCAAGCTTGCCAGCCCAAAGCCAATGGCAAGGCGGCGAACCGCCCTGCCTAACTCGCATCAGCTTAGGCGCTGATCGAGCTGGTATCTACACGAGCGCCAATACCCATGGTGCTGGATACGGCGATCTTTTTCAGATACACGCCCTTGGAGGCTGCCGGCTTGGCTTTCACCAGGGCATCAACCAGAGCGGTGAAGTTTTCACGCAGCGCATCGGCTTCGAAAGAAGCGCGACCGATAGTAGCGTGAATGATACCTGCCTTGTCGGTACGGTATTGAACCTGACCGGCCTTAGCGTTTTTCACGGCTTCGGCAACGTTCGGGGTAACAGTACCAACCTTCGGGTTCGGCATCAGGCCACGCGGGCCGAGGATTTGACCCAGCTGACCAACAACGCGCATTGCATCCGGGGAAGCAATGACTACGTCGAAGTTCAGGTTGCCGGCTTTCACTTGCTCGGCCAGGTCGTCGAAACCGACAACTTCAGCACCGGCAGCCTTGGCGGCTTCGGCGTTGGCACCTTGAGCAAATACAGCAACGCGTACCGACTTACCAGTACCACGCGGCAGAACAACCGAACCACGAACTACTTGGTCGGATTTACGCGGATCAACACCCAGGTTGATGGCGATATCGATCGACTCATCAAACTTGGCGGTAGCTGCGGTCTTAACCAGAGCAATTGCTTCTTCAACAGCGTACAGCTTGTTGCGATCAACAGTTGCCTTCAGGGTTTGCAGGCGCTTGGAAAGCTTGGCCATTTACACACCCTCCACTTCAAGACCCATCGAACGGGCGGAGCCGGCGATGGTGCGTACAGCGGCGTCCAGATCAGCAGCGGTCAGATCCGGCTGCTTGGTCTTGGCGATTTCTTCCAGCTGAGCACGGCTTACCTTGCCTACCTTGTCGGTATGCGGCTTGGCGGAACCGGACTTGATACCAGCAGCCTTCTTCAGCAGAATGGTCGCCGGCGGCGTCTTCATGATGAAGGTGAAGGACTTGTCTGCATAAGCAGTGATCACAACCGGAATCGGCAGGCCCGGCTCGATGCCTTGGGTCTGGGCGTTGAACGCCTTGCAGAATTCCATGATGTTCAGACCACGCTGACCAAGGGCCGGACCGATCGGAGGGGACGGGTTGGCCTTACCAGCGGGCACTTGCAGCTTTACATAGCCGACAATTTTCTTTGCCACGTTTAAAACTCCTAAAATGGGTATAGCGCGAGCGTGCACTCGCTTCCCGGACGAAAGCGCAAGAGTATATACGCTTACAAACTAACTGCCAAGCAGAATTACAGCTTTTCTACCTGACTGAATTCAAGCTCAACCGGCGTGTCGCGACCAAAAATCTGCACAGACACACGCAACTTGTTGCGCTCGTAATTAACCTCATCCACCGAGCCATTGAAGTCATTGAAGGGACCATCGATAACACGGACCTTCTCACCCACTTCAAACAGCACCTTCGGCTTCGGCTTCTCCACACCCTCTTGCATCTGCTGCATGATGGCCTCGACTTCCTTCTTGGAAATCGGCGCCGGGCGGTTAGCCGTACCACCAACAAAACCAGTCACCTTGGGAGTGCTCTTCACCAAGTGCCAGGTATCGTCGGTCATGTCCATTTCGACCAGCACGTAACCGGGGAAGAACTTGCGCTCGGTAATGGAGCGGCGACCGTTCTTGACGTCCACCACCTCTTCGACCGGAACAAGGATCTGACCGAACAGGTCAGCAACCTCGGAACGCTCGATGCGCTCACGCAGCGCCTTCTGCACACTCTTCTCAAAACCAGAATAAGCATGCACAACATACCAGCGCTTTGCCATTATCTACCTCGACCAAGAATTACATCGTAAAACAACCAGGACAGACCCGAATCCACCATCCACATGAACAGGGCCAATACCAGAACGAAGACGAAAACCATGCCGGTCATTTGCATGGCTTCTTTGCGCGTCGGCCACACAACCTTGCGCGCCTCGACCAGCGAGTCATTGGCATAGGCAACAAAATCCTTGCCCGGATGCGACAACCAAACCGCACCCGCCGCCAGCGCAACGCCAGCAATGAATGCCAGCGCGCGCAACACGCCCTGGTCTTCAGGAATCATGTAGAAGCCAACAACACCGGCCACTACCAACAGACCGGCCAAAGCCAGCTTGAGTTTATCTTGCATTTCCATGTGCGGAATGTTCTCTGCGCGTATGCGACAAAAGACCAACCGGCGCAAAGCGCCGGCTGGTCTTAATTGGCAGGCCAGGAGGGTCTCGAACCCCCAACCCTCGGTTTTGGAGACCGATACTCTACCAATTGAGCTACTGGCCTATAAACCTATTAATCAAGCAAGAATTTTTGCTACCACGCCGGCGCCAACAGTAC
>NZ_QAJS01000024.1:0-3952 GCF_003852595.1 Aquitalea sp. FJL05 | reverse complement strand
AAATTTGGTGTTCATTCCGAATGCGGCAAGCTGCGTAGCGTGATGGTGTGCCGTCCGGGCCTGGCCCACAAACGTCTCACCCCCGACAACTGCCACGACCTGCTGTTCGATGACGTGATCTGGGTTGAACGCGCCCAAAAAGACCACGCCTTCATGGTTGAGCAAATGCGTGCGCGCGGCATCCACGTGATCGAAGCCCACGACGCCCTGGCCCAGGTGCTGGACGACAAGGCCGCCCGTAGCTGGCTGCTGGACCGCAAGGTCAAGGCCGACAATGTGGGGATCGGCATGCTGACCGACCTGCGCAGCTGGCTGGACGAAATGCCGTCTACCCAACTGGCCGAACACCTGATCGGTGGTATTGCCAAGTTTGAACTGCCGTTTGACCCGAAAGGCCTGTTCGGCGGCTATCTGGACCAGTCCGAATTCGTCATCCCGCCGATTCCGAACAGCCTGTTCCAGCGCGACCCGTCCTGCTGGATCTATGAAGGCGTGACGCTGAACCCGATGTACTGGCCGGCCCGCCGTCAGGAAACCCTGATCCTGCAATCCATCTACCAGCACCACCCGTATTTCGCCGGCAAGGTGAAAGTATGGTGGGGCGACTGTGACAAGAACCACGGCCCGGCCACGCTGGAAGGCGGCGACGTGATGCCGATCGGCAACGGCGTGGTGCTCATCGGCATGGGCGAACGCACCAGCCCGCAAGCCGTGGTGCAAGTGGCCAAGAGCGTGCTGGGCAAGGAAGGCGGCGCTACTCGCGTCATCGCCTGCCAGATGCCCAAGTCGCGTGCTGCCATGCACCTGGACACCGTGTTCAGCTTCCTGGATATCGACCTGCTGTCGGTGTTCCCGGACGTGGTCAACGAAATCGTCTGCACCAGCATCTATGCCGGTGACAAGGAAGGCGAAATCCGCTTCGAACGTCACGAAGGCGTGGCCTTCACCGAAGTGGTGCGTCAGGCACTGGGCCTGAAAGAAGTGCACATCATCCAGACCGCTGGCGATGCCTACCAGCGCGAACGCGAACAATGGGATGACGGCAACAACGTGGTGGCACTGGATCGCCGCGTGGTGGTGGCCTACGACCGCAACACCCATACCAACAAGCTGATGCGTCAGCACGGTGTGGAAGTGATCGAGATTCCGGCCTCCGAACTGGGCCGTGGCCGTGGCGGTGGTCACTGCATGACCTGCCCGATCATCCGTGACGAAGTGAAGATCTAAGTCGCTGCACCAGCAGCAAACCAAGCACATCAATATCGCCCGGTGGCGTTGGCCCAAGCCCGCCACCCGGCACCGAAACAAGGAGTGTTACCATGGCTTTCAATCTGCGCAACCGCAACTTCCTCCGCATGCTGGACTTCACCCCGCGCGAAATCCGCTACATGCTCGACCTGGCCCGCGACCTGAAACGCGCCAAGTACACCGGCACCGAACAGCAACACCTGAAGGGCAAGAACATCGCCCTGATCTTTGAAAAGACCTCCACCCGTACCCGCTGTGCTTTCGAAGTGGCCTGCTACGACCAAGGCGCCAACGTTACCTACCTCGGACCGTCCGGCTCGCAGATCGGTATCAAAGAATCGATGAAAGACACCGCCCGCGTACTGGGTCGCATGTATGACGCCATCGAATACCGTGGTTTCGACCAAGAGATGGTTGAGAACGAACTGGCCAAATTCGCCGGCGTACCGGTTTACAACGGCCTGACCGACGAATGGCACCCCACCCAGATGCTGGCCGACGTGCTGACCATGTGGGAAAACAGCGACAAGCCGATCTCGCAAATCAGCTACACCTACCTGGGTGACGCCCGCAACAATATGGGCAACTCCCTGCTGGTAATCGGCAGCAAGCTGGGCATGGACGTCCGCATCGGCGCCCCGAAACACCTGTGGCCGACCGACGAACTGGTAGCCGAATGCCGTGAAATCGCTGCCAAGACCGGCGCCCGTATCACCCTGACCGAAGATGCCGCCGAAGCCGTCAAGGGCACTGACTTCATCCACACCGACGTGTGGGTATCGATGGGCGAACCGGCCGAAGTCTGGGCCGAACGTATCCGCCTGCTGAAGCCTTACCAAGTGAATGCCGCGCTGATGGCTGCTGCACAGAACCCGCAAGTAAAGTTCATGCACTGCCTGCCGGCCTACCACAACAGCGAAACCAAGGTAGGCAAGGAAATTGCCGCGCAATACCCGGACCTGTCCAATGGCATTGAAGTGACCGAAGACGTGTTCGAGAGCGAAGCCTGCATTGCCTTCGAGCAAGCAGAGAACCGCATGCACACGATCAAGGCCATCCTGGTCGCCACGCTGGGTGACTGAATTCCGGGCGTCTGACGGCTGCGCCTTTGCATCCCGGTGGTCGGCGCTGCGCGCTGTCCTCATGGACTTGATGTCCACTGCGGCAGCTGTGCTGCGGCGCTCACCGGCCTGCTGTGGCTCGCTCGCCAGCCACCTCGGAATGGGCAAGGTGGCAAAGCCCTGCTGCGTTGTTGCGCCGCCTTGCCGTACGACCTGTACTGTCTGCGGCGGCGCGCCTAGCAGCAGGCGCTACGCTGGCTTTGCTGCCTCGCCAGAGTGGAATCAGTCTTCAGCCACACCGGAATGGGCTTTGTGGCAAAGCCCTACGGCCTTGCCACACGGCCAGTAATTGAAGTCTGACAGCCACACCGTTTTACCCTCCGCGACGGCACACCCCTGAAGCCGTGGAGTGGCCCGAGATCCGGCCCCCCCTCACTCAGCCGGATCTCACCCCCATCCCGGCCCGGTCTTCCCTCGGGCAGACCGGCCACCACATCAGAAATCAGATGGACTGCCCAAGCAGGCCGTCAACGCCGCCACCCCAAGCACAGCGGGGCGGGGCAGGAAAGGAAACACCATGCGAGTCGTCGTAGCCCTGGGCGGCAATGCCCTGCAACGTCGTGGCGAAGCCATGACCGCTGACAACCAACGCGCCAACGTCAAAGTGGCCGCCGAACAACTGGCCGCCGTCACCCGCCTGGGCCACAACCTGGTGATGTGCCACGGCAACGGCCCGCAAGTGGGCCTGCTGGGCCTGCAAAACGACGCCTATGCCCGCCACGTCGATGGCAAGGTCACCCCGTATCCGCTGGACGTACTGGGTGCGCAGACCGAAGGCATGATCGGCTACATGATCGAACAGGAATTGGGCAATGTCCTGCCGTTCGAAGTGCCGCTGGCCACCATTCTGACCCAGACCGAAGTGGACGCTGCCGACCCGGCCTTCCAGAACCCGACCAAGTTTGTTGGCCCGGTGTACAGCAAGGAAGAAGCCGAAGCCATGGCCGCCAGCCACGGCTGGACCGTGAAGGCCGATGGCGACTACTACCGCCGCGTGGTACCGAGCCCGAAACCGAAGCGCATCTTCGAAATGCGCCCGATCAAATGGCTGATCGAAAAAGGCGCCGTGGTGATTGCCGCTGGTGGCGGTGGCATCCCCACCATGTACCAGGGCGACAAGCTGGTGGGCGTGGAAGCCGTGATTGACAAAGACCTGGCCTCGGCCCTGCTGGCCCGTGAAGTGGACGCAGACTACTTCGTCATCGCCACCGACGTGAAGAGCGTGTTTGTTGGTTGGGGCACCCCGGAAGCCAAGGCCATCCGTCACGCCCACCCGGACGAAATGGACAAGCTGGGCTTTGCCGCCGGCTCGATGGGTCCGAAAGTGGAAGCCGCCTGCGAGTTTGCCCGTCTGACCGGCAAGCGTGCGGTGATTGGCGCGCTGGAAGACATCGAGAAGATCGTGAAGGGCGAAGCCGGCACCATCATCTCGACCGAGAAGACCGGGACCGAGTGGTACTGAGCTAGGGCGCTAAAACACCTGCTGCTGCGTTGCGCCGCCTTGCCGTACTGCTTGTACTGTCTGCGGCGGCGCGCCTGGCATCAGGCGTTTTACGTGTAGTGCACAAGGGCTGCCATGGCAG
>NZ_QAJS01000023.1:0-5314 GCF_003852595.1 Aquitalea sp. FJL05 | reverse complement strand
GGTCCTGTTCGGGATGGGAAGGCGTGGGACCACCTCGCTATGGCCACCAGACATAAACTGTCAACAAACTCGAAGAAGCTTTGTACCCCAGACTCTGTCTGGAACACTGAATTAATTAGATATCTTAATCTTGGATCTTTGATCGCGTCGCACATTCACTATCCATTCGGTCTTGGTCTCCCAAGCCACTCAAATGATAGGATCAAGCCTCACGAGCAATTAGTATCGGTTAGCTTAACGCCTCACAGCGCTTCCACACCCGACCTATCAACGTCCTGGTCTCGAACGACTCTTCAGGAGGGTCAAGCCCTCAGGGAAGTCTCATCTTCAGGCGAGTTTCCCGCTTAGATGCTTTCAGCGGTTATCTCTTCCGAACTTAGCTACCCGGCAATGCCACTGGCGTGACAACCGGTACACCAGAGGTTCGTCCACTCCGGTCCTCTCGTACTAGGAGCAGCCCCCGTCAAACTTCCAACGCCCACTGCAGATAGGGACCAAACTGTCTCACGACGTTTTGAACCCAGCTCACGTACCACTTTAAATGGCGAACAGCCATACCCTTGGGACCGGCTACAGCCCCAGGATGTGATGAGCCGACATCGAGGTGCCAAACACCGCCGTCGATGTGAACTCTTGGGCGGTATCAGCCTGTTATCCCCGGAGTACCTTTTATCCGTTGAGCGATGGCCCTTCCATACAGAACCACCGGATCACTATGTCCTGCTTTCGCACCTGCTCGACTTGTCGGTCTCGCAGTTAAGCTACCTTTTGCCATTGCACTATCAGCACGATTTCCGACCGTACCTAGGTAACCTTCGAACTCCTCCGTTACACTTTGGGAGGAGACCGCCCCAGTCAAACTGCCTACCATGCACTGTCCCCGATCCGGATAACGGACCAAGGTTAGAACCTCAAAGGGGTCAGGGTGGTATTTCAAGGTTGGCTCCACCAGAACTAGCGTCCTGGCTTCAAAGCCTCCCACCTATCCTACACAAACCACTTCAAAGTCCAATGCAAAGCTACAGTAAAGGTTCACGGGGTCTTTCCGTCTAGCAGCGGGGAGATTGCATCTTCACAAACACTTCAACTTCGCTGAGTCTCAGGAGGAGACAGTGTGGCCATCGTTACGCCATTCGTGCGGGTCGGAACTTACCCGACAAGGAATTTCGCTACCTTAGGACCGTTATAGTTACGGCCGCCGTTTACTGGGGCTTCGATCAAGAGCTTGCACCCCATCACTTAACCTTCCAGCACCGGGCAGGCGTCACACCCTATACGTCCACTTTCGTGTTGGCAGAGTGCTGTGTTTTTGATAAACAGTCGCAGCCACCGATTCTCTGCGACCTCTCCAAGCTCCATCCGCAAGGGATCTCACCTAAAGAGGCATACCTTCTCCCGAAGTTACGGTATCAATTTGCCGAGTTCCTTCTCCTGAGTTCTCTCAAGCGCCTTAGAATTCTCATCCTGCCCACCTGTGTCGGTTTGCGGTACGGTTCTTGTGTAGCTGAAGCTTAGTGGCTTTTCCTGGAAGCGTGGTATCAGTCACTTCAGGTCCGTAGACCCTCGTTATCACTTCTCGGTGTTGAATGAAAGGGCGGATTTGCCTACCCTAACCACCTACCAGCTTGAACGACCTATTCCAACAGGCCGCTGACCTAACCTTCTCCGTCCCCACATCGCACTACACAAAAGTACGGGAATTTTAACCCGTTTCCCATCGACTACGCTTTTCAGCCTCGCCTTAGGGGCCGACTCACCCTACGCCGATGAACGTTGCGTAGGAAACCTTGGGCTTTCGGCGAGCGGGCTTTTCACCCGCTTTATCGCTACTCATGTCAGCATTCGCACTTCTGATATCTCCAGCATCCCTTACGAGACACCTTCACAGACCTACAGAACGCTCCCCTACCATCTGCACTTACGTGCAAATCCGCAGCTTCGGTTATCAGTTTGAGCCCCGTTACATCTTCCGCGCAGGACGACTCGACCAGTGAGCTATTACGCTTTCTTTAAATGATGGCTGCTTCTAAGCCAACATCCTGGCTGTCTGGGCCTTCCCACTTCGTTTACCACTTAACTGATCATTTGGGACCTTAGCTGGCGGTCTGGGTTGTTTCCCTCTTGACGATGGACGTTAGCACCCACCGTCTGTCTCCCATGCTCGCACTTTCCGGTATTCAGAGTTTGCCATGGTTTGGTAAATCGCAATGACCCCCTAGCCATAACAGTGCTTTACCCCCGGAAGTGATACATGAGGCACTACCTAAATAGTTTTCGGGGAGAACCAGCTATCTCCGAGTTTGTTTAGCCTTTCACCCCTATCCACAGCTCATCCCCTAGTTTTGCAACACTAGTGGGTTCGGACCTCCAGTGCGTGTTACCGCACCTTCATCCTGGCCATGGATAGATCACTCGGTTTCGGGTCTACGCCCAGCAACTAAAGCGCCCTATTCGGACTCGGTTTCCCTACGCCTCCCCTATGCGGTTAAGCTTGCTACTGAACGTAAGTCGCTGACCCATTATACAAAAGGTACGCAGTCACCCCTTGCGAGGCTCCCACTGTTTGTATGCATCCGGTTTCAGGTTCTATTTCACTCCCCTCCCGGGGTTCTTTTCGCCTTTCCCTCACGGTACTGGTTCACTATCGGTCGATCACGAGTATTTAGCCTTGGAGGATGGTCCCCCCATCTTCAAACAGGATTTCGCGTGTCCCGCCCTACTTTTCGTATGCTTAGTACCAAGAATGAAATTTCGTGTACGGGGCTATCACCCACTACGGCGGCAGTTTCCAATGCCTTCCACTATCTCAATCTCTATCACATACAGGCTATTCCGCGTTCGCTCGCCACTACTGACGGAATCTCGGTTGATTTCTTTTCCTCGAGTTACTTAGATGTTTCAGTTCACTCGGTTCGCCTCCACAGACCTATGTATTCAGTCTGGGATACCTATTGCTAGGTGGGTTTCCCCATTCGGACATCGCGGGATCAAAGCTCTATTGCCAGCTCCCCCGCGCTTTTCGCAGGCTTACACGTCCTTCATCGCCTGTGATCGCCAAGGCATCCACCAGATGCACTTAGTCGCTTGACCCTATCATTTCAGTAACCTAGATTACCAATCCGACAGAATGTGTTTGTGCGACGTGCCACACCGCCCCTTTTGATATGGCGACATGACACTAGATACAATCAAATTCCCAAGATGACGATTTGTCCAACACAAAGAGTTAACTCTGTATCTTCCATCTCGCCGTCTAATTAATTCGGCTTCTTCAGTTTGTTAAAGATCGGGCATTGTAAAAACAACGCAAACAGAAATTCACGCAGCAATAAATTGCCGTGTGCGCTTTTGTTTGCACTGTAAGAATGGTGGAGGATGACGGGATCGAACCGACGACCCCCTGCTTGCAAAGCAGGTGCTCTCCCAACTGAGCTAATCCCCCAAACTGGTGGGTCTGGTAGGACTCGAACCTACGACCCCTGCGTTATCAACACAGTGCTCTAACCAGCTGAGCTACAAACCCAGTTACTACCCTTAAATCACGAATAACCGATAGGTTGTGAATACTTGACGATCGCCTTCTCTAGAAAGGAGGTGATCCAGCCGCAGGTTCCCCTACGGCTACCTTGTTACGACTTCACCCCAGTCATGAATCCCACCGTGGTAAGCGGCCTCCTTACGGTTAGCCTACCCACTTCTGGTGAAACTCACTCCCATGGTGTGACGGGCGGTGTGTACAAGACCCGGGAACGTATTCACCGCGGCATGCTGATCCGCGATTACTAGCGATTCCGACTTCACGCACTCGAGTTGCAGAGTGCGATCCGGACTACGATCGGTTTTATGAGATTGGCTCCACCTCGCGGCTTCGCGACCCTCTGTACCGACCATTGTATGACGTGTGAAGCCCTGGTCATAAGGGCCATGAGGACTTGACGTCATCCCCACCTTCCTCCGGTTTGTCACCGGCAGTCCCATTAGAGTGCTCAACTAAATGGTAGCAACTAATGGCAAGGGTTGCGCTCGTTGCGGGACTTAACCCAACATCTCACGACACGAGCTGACGACAGCCATGCAGCACCTGTGTGTCGGTTCTCTTTCGAGCACCAAGCCATCTCTGGCAAGTTCCGACCATGTCAAGACCAGGTAAGGTTTTTCGCGTTGCATCGAATTAATCCACATCATCCACCGCTTGTGCGGGTCCCCGTCAATTCCTTTGAGTTTTAACCTTGCGGCCGTACTCCCCAGGCGGTCAACTTCTCGCGTTAGCTACGCTACCAAGGATTCAAACCCCCAACAGCTAGTTGACATCGTTTAGGGCGTGGACTACCAGGGTATCTAATCCTGTTTGCTCCCCACGCTTTCGTGCATGAGCGTCAGTGTCATCCCAGGGGGCTGCCTTCGCCATCGGTATTCCTCCGCATCTCTACGCATTTCACTGCTACACGCGGAATTCTACCCCCCTCTGACGCACTCTAGCCGTGCAGTCTCCAATGCAGTTCCCAGGTTGAGCCCGGGGCTTTCACATCAGACTTACACAACCGCCTGCGCACGCTTTACGCCCAGTAATTCCGATTAACGCTTGCACCCTACGTATTACCGCGGCTGCTGGCACGTAGTTAGCCGGTGCTTATTCTTCAGGTACTGTCATCCCCCAAGGGTATTAACCTTAGGGATTTCCTCCCTGACAAAAGTCCTTTACAACCCGAAGGCCTTCTTCAGACACGCGGCATGGCTGGATCAGGCTTGCGCCCATTGTCCAAAATTCCCCACTGCTGCCTCCCGTAGGAGTCTGGGCCGTGTCTCAGTCCCAGTGTGGCGGATCATCCTCTCAGACCCGCTACTGATCGTCGCCTTGGTGAGCTCTTACCTCACCAACTAGCTAATCAGACGTCGGCCGCTCGAATAGCGCAAGGTCTTACGATCCCCTGCTTTCCTTCTCAAAGCGTATGCGGTATTAGCTATCCTTTCGGATAGTTATCCCCCACTACTCGGCACGTTCCGACGCATTACTCACCCGTTCGCCACTCGTCAGCGGAGCAAGCTCCCTGTTACCGTTCGACTTGCATGTGTAAAGCATGCCGCCAGCGTTCAATCTGAGCCAGGATCAAACTCTTCAGTTCAATCTCATAGCAAATTTTCTGGCACGCAAGATCAAAGAAATAAACAAGTACTTCTTCTTCTTGCAGTGCAAGTATTTGGCTTTCGCCAAGTACTCACACCTATCGGTTATTCTGTTTTTTAAAGAGCGGTGCAGGTCGCTGCGTTTCGTTTCCGTCGCTGCGTTGTCTGCTGAGGAGGCGAACTATACCGC
>NZ_QAJS01000022.1:0-33969 GCF_003852595.1 Aquitalea sp. FJL05 | reverse complement strand
CTGCGGACGCACAAAAATACGCGCCTCCCCGTTCGCACTTGCCGTGATGGGTGGGGCTGGCTGACGTAAAAAGCAGGTCACCGCATCGACACCGACAGCAAAAAGCCCGGCTGACGCCGGGCTTTTTGTACAAAGTACGACTCATCGCTGTATCAGCTACGGTAGTCCGCGTTGATCTTTACATAGTCATAGGAGAAATCGCAGGTCCAGACCGTAGCCTGGGCTGCGCCACGCCCCAGTACGACACGTACGGTGATTTCGCTTTGGCTCATCACACGTTGGCCATCTTCTTCCTGGTAATCCGGGTTGCGACCGCCATTGCAGGCAACCAGTACATCATCCAGATAGAGAGAGAGGCGATCGACATCCAGATCGCTGACACCGGCATAGCCAATGGCGCACAGCAGGCGACCCAGGTTCGGATCAGAGGCAAAGAAAGCGGTCTTGACCAGCGGCGAACGGGCGATGGCGTAGGCGACGTCCTTGCACTCGGCAACGGAACGGCCACCTTCGACCTTGACGCTGATGAACTTGGTGGCACCTTCACCATCGCGGATGATGGCCTGAGCCAGTTCGGTAGCCACATCCACCAGCGCGGCCTTGAGGATGGCATAGGCCGGGTGATTGACCGAGTCGATGCGCGGCGCGGCGCTCTTGCCGGTGGACACCAGAATGAAGCTGTCATTGGTGGAAGTGTCGCCATCAACCGAAATGCAGTTAAAGGAGAGGTCGGCCACTTCCTTGACCAGTTGCTCCAGTACCGGGCGGGTGACCGGCGCATCGGTCGCCACGAAACCCAGCATGGTGGCCATATTGGGATGAATCATGCCAGCGCCCTTGGCGATGCCGGTGATGCTGACCTTGGCACCGTCGATCTCCAGCGTGCGGCTGGTGGCCTTGGGGGCGGTATCGGTGGTCATGATGGCTTCGGCCGCTTCGGCCCAGTTAGCCTCACGACGGGTGGGCAATGCCTGGATGATCTTGTCGACCGGCAGCGGCTCCAGAATCACACCGGTAGAGAACGGCAAAATCTGTTCGACAGCGCAATCCAGCTCACCAGCCAGTGCCTGGCAGACCGACAGCGCACGCTGGCGGCCATCTTCACCGGTGCCGGCATTGGCGTTGCCGGTATTCACCACCAGTGCGCGAATCTGCACGCCGGCATCCAGGTGTTTCTTGCTGATCTGCACCGGGGCGGCACAGAAGCGGTTTTGCGTGAAGACGCCGGCTACGGTATTGCCTTTGTCGATGCGGATGACCAGCACATCCTTGCGATTGGCCTTTTTGATACCGGCCTCTGCCACATTCAGTTCGATGCCATCGATGATGGCCAGTTGGTCGGCGCTAACCGGGGTCAGATTGACTGCCATGATGAGTTCTCCAATGCCTGCACGCTGACACGTGCTTGTTGCTTGCGTGTTGTGTGGCTCGATTGTAACGGAATCATTCCTGCTGGCTATCCAGGATTTGTTGCAACGCACTACCGTAGCGCGCCAGTTTCAGCTCGCCCAGACCATACACTTTTCCCAGTTCACGCAGGTTTTGCGGGCGGCACTCGACGATATCGCGCAGGGTGCGATCAGAAAAGACAGCATAAGCCGGCACATTGTGCTCATCCGCCATCTGCCGCCGCCAGCGGCGCAGGGCCTGCCATAGCCGTTCTTCGCGCTCGGTACGCAGCCAGCGATCGGTATTGACGCTGCGCGCCTTACTGTCTTCAGCCAGCGGGCGCAGATAGATTTTCTCCTGCCCTTTGAGCAGCGATCTGCACGCATCCGTCAACACCAGCGACTGGCCACGGGCAATATCCACCTGCAGGATCTTGCGGGCGACCAACTGGCGGATCAGCGAGCGCCAGGCGCGCTGATTGTAATCACGGCCGATACCGAAGGTGGACAGCTTGTCATGACCGAAACTGGTGACTGACTGGTTGCTGCGTCCCAGCAGCACGTCCACCACATGATTGGCGGCAAAGCGCTGCTCTACTCTATAGATACAGGACAGCAGTTTTTGCACCGGCACAGTGGCATCAAAGGTAATGGGGGGATTCAGGCAATTATCACAATGACCGCAAGGCTGGCTGCTTTCGCCAAAGTGGCTGAGGATTTGCTGGCGGCGGCAACTGGCGGTTTCGCAGAAGGCCAGCATGGCATCCAGCTTGGACAGCTCCACCTGTTTTTGCAGCTCGGCCATTTCCGAACCCTGAATCATCTGGTTGAGCTGCACCATGTCGTTGAGGCCATAGCACAGCCAGCTGGAGGCTGGCAGGCCATCGCGCCCGGCGCGGCCCGACTCCTGATAGAAGTTCTCCGGACTCTTGGGCAGATCGATATGGGCGACAAAGCGCACATCCGGCTTGTCGATACCCATGCCGAAGGCCACGGTGGCTGCCATGACAATGCCCTCTTCACGCAAGAATTCGCGCTGATGGCGCTCGCGCACTTCGTGGCTGAGGCCGGCATGGTAAGGCAGCGCGGGAATGCCGTTCTGGCTCAGCCATTCGGCGGTTTCTTCCACCCGTTTGCGCGACAGGCAGTACACGATGCCGGAAGCACCGGGATATTCATTATTGATGAAGTCCAGCAGCTGCTTTTTGGCATTGTGCTTTTCCACCACCTGATAGAACAGATTGGGGCGGTCGAAGCTGGACAGAAACACCCGTGCGTCGCCCAGTTTCAGGTAATGCAGGATGTCTTCGCGGGTTTGCGGATCGGCCGTTGCCGTCAGGGCAATACGCGGCACTTGTGGATAATGTTCGGCCAGCATGCCCAGCTGTTGGTATTCCGGGCGGAAATCGTGCCCCCACTGGCTGACGCAATGCGCTTCGTCGATGGCAAACAGTGCAATATCCAGTTGGGCCAGAAAATCGAGAAAACGGGGCGTCAGCAGCCGCTCGGGGGCGACATAGAGCAGATCCAGCGTGCCGGCCCGCGCCTGCATGGCGATGGCGCGTGCGTCTTCCGGCGAGGTGGCTGAATTAAGGCAGGCCGCTGCGACACCCACTTCGGTCAGCGCGGCCACCTGGTCCTGCATCAGCGCGATCAGCGGCGACACCACGATGGCGATGCCCGGCCGCAGCAGGGCTGGTATCTGGTAGCACAGGCTTTTGCCGCCACCGGTAGGCATCAGCACCAGTGCGTGACCGCCTTCGACGATATGATTGACGATCTCCGCCTGTTGCCCACGAAACGCCGGGTAGCCAAAGATATTGCCAAGTAGGGAGAGTGCGTCCTGCATGCGGAAAAGAGACCAGATCCGGCTGGAAACACCAGCGCGACAAATGGCAGCAACCTGTCGAAGTCATGGGAAGCTACCTATTGTACGGCAAAGCGGCTGGCAGCAAAAAAAAGCCGCCCGGGAAGGGGCGGCAACAAGTTGGATGGAGACAATGTGAAACGAAGAGGAAAATGCTCTCGTGCATGAAAGACCCTGCTGCCACTAGGAAAGTTCCTAGCCGTATGCGCTATAAACTTTCAGAAATTGTAAAAAATCGTTCTCGCCACAAGATATTCTCCCCTCGCTGCTGAACCGCTGGCAGTAACAAAACTCCAATCGCGCTGCAACTTGCCGCCGCATGGCCCGCACGATTTCCCCCTGAGGGCGGCCTATGCGAAACTGTGCGCATCAAACCGGAGATCAAGCATGTTTTATCGTCTGCTCGCCCTGGCAGCCTGTGGCAGCCTGCTGGCCGCCTGCACCACCCTGCCGCCCCAGACCAGCCCGACCAAGCCGCGGCCAGGCCCCGGCCCAACGCTGTCACAGGCAAATGCCGACTGGGAAAACCTCGGTGTCTCGCCCAACGGCAATATCCTGAACGAACTGGACAAGCTGTCGATCAAGCCGCAAGGCTCGGTGGTCACTTTCCGCGACCGCAAGACCATTTTCAATCTGCGCAAGGAAAACTTCCTCTCCACCCCGCGCCACAAGGTCTCCATCAACAGCTGGCTGATCGACTGCTCGGCACGCACCTTCCGGCTGACCGCCATGGTGCTGTTTGATGAAAATGGCCGGCAGATTGCCAGCTACACTTACAATGACAGCCAGATAAAGGCCATGCCGGTGACACAAAACTCTGCCAGTTTTCAGCAGATGCAATACGTATGCAAAGGCCTGGCCGGCTTCTGATATATTCGGAGCCAAACCAACCGATAAGCACCGCCCAGCCTGCATCAATCAGACAGGCTGGCGGCAAAATCACCGTCATTGATTTGTCAGCGCATTCACCGGCATTGCCAGAGGGAGATCCCATGCACGCCATCCGTCGTGTGGTGTTCAATCAGAAAGGTGGAGTAGGCAAATCCACCATTACCGCCAACCTGGCGGCGGTTGCCGCCCGTCGAGGCAAGAAGGTATTGCTGATCGATCTGGATGCCCAGGGCAATGCCAGCCAGTATCTGAGCGGAGCCATCCAGCCCGCCGCCGAAAAATCGGCCGCCGGTTTTTTTGGCCAGATGCTCAATATCAGCATGTACAGCAAGGATTTGCAGGATTTCGTCAGCGACACGCCGTTTGATGCACTGCAACTGCTGGCCTCGCACCCGGAGCTGAGCGAGCTGATGGTGAAGCTGGAAAGCCGCTACAAGATGTTCAAGCTGAAAGAAGCACTGGACCAGGTGGCCGGTGACTTTGACGAAATCTGGATCGACACCCCGCCTGCGCTGAATTTCTTTACCCGCTCGGCGCTGATTGCCGCCGACCGCTGCCTGATTCCATTTGACTGCGACGCTTTCTCGCGCCAGGCGCTGTACAACCTGATGGCCAGCGTCGAGGAAATCCGTGCCGATCACAATCCGGCGCTGCAAGTAGAAGGCATCGTGGTCAACCAGTTCCAGCCGCGCGCCAGCCTGCCGGTACGACTGGTGGCCGAGCTGCGTGCCGAAGGCCTGCCGGTACTGGACCCGCCCTTGTCGGCCTCGGTCAAGATCCGCGAATCGCACGATGTAGCACGCCCGATGATCTATCTGGATCCCAAGCACAAGCTCGCCGTCGAATTCGCTGCGTTGTACGACAAGCTGGCCTGAGCCAGCGGGACATCATGTCGACCAGCCTGAGTCGCTTCACTTCCCTGCTGCTGGGAGCGCTACTGACCATTATCCTGCTCTGCGCGGAATACGCGCTGCTGCTGGATAACGACCGCGTGCGCGAACAGGAAAAACTGCAGCACTGGGGCGAACTGGGCACCGAACTGCTGGCCACCCGGCTGCAGGAAATGCTCGACCGTACCGACCTGCTGGCGCAAAGCCTGATCCGCCAGCGCCACAGCACCGGCACGCCCCCCAATCTGGGCGAGCTGGCCCCCACGGTACTCAAGGAAGAAAGCCGCTTTGGCGGCATCGGCATCGTGCGCCGTATCGAACCGAATCAGCGCACCGAGTTTGAAACCGCCATTGCCAACAGCATTCGCATGCTGAAAGACCGGCATCTGGTCACCAGCCCGCAACAGCCCATGTATTACCCGGTGGAAAGCTATCTGCCGGACGATGGCAATGCCCTGCCGCAAGGCATGGATCTGGGCAGCCTGGACAATGCGCGCCGCAAGATGGAGCAGGCGCGCAATCGCAACCAGCCCATGCTGATGTTCAACACCCTGATTCCCGGTGCGCCCCCCCGGCTGGACATCATGGCCAACCTGAATGACGACGGCCACCTGCTGCTGGTGAACCTGCGCAGCGACCTGCTGCTGCAAAGCAGCCAGAGCAATCCCGACCAGCCCAATCCCTTGCAGCATGTGCGGCTGGTCGCCTGGAACCAGGATGCGCCAGACCGGCCCAGCCTCGACTCTCATCCGCTGCAGGCCCTGCCATCCGGCAATCCGCTGCTGACCACCCGCCGCAGCATCGGCGGCTACGACCTGCTGTTTGGTGCCTATCCGCTGGAAGACAACCAGCCGGCGCTCAGTGCACAGGGCTATGGCATTCTCGCGACTTCCGCCCTGATCATGTGCCTGCTGCTGATCCTGCAACAACGCCAGATCAGCAACAACCAGGGCCTGCGCACCCTGCTGCGCCGCCAGCATCATCAGCTGGAGCTGAATAACCGCACCCTGCGCGAACAGATCAACGACCGCGCCAGCTCGGAACAGGCGCTGGCCGAAAGCGAGGCGCGCCAGCGCGCCATTCTGCAAGCCAGTTCCGATGCCATCATCCTGATCAACCGCAGCGGCCTGATTACCCATGTCAATCCGGCAGCCGCCAAGCTGATCGGCCAGAGCGCCGAATCCATCGAACACCTGCCGGTCGGCTCCCTGCTGACCGAGCTGTACAGCCTCAGCCCCAGCATCAGCTTCGAATCGATTGCCGCCGCCCGCGAAGGTCGTACCTTCGAAGCCCACCTGCTGCGCAGCGACAACAGCCAGATGCCGGTCGAACTGTCGCTCAGCCGGGTAGAGGCACCGGACGACTCCTTCTATGTGGCGGTATGCCGCGACATCAGCCTGCGTAAAGAACAGGAAGCGGCGCTGATCCGGCTGAAAAACAGCCTGGCCGAACAGGTAGAGGTACAAAGCCGGCAACTGGCGGCGCTGCTGGAAGCCAGCCCCATGGCCATGGCCTATATCGTCGACCGCCACCTGCGCCGGGTTAACGGCGCTTTTCTCGACCTGTTCGAACGCGAGGAAGACGAAGTCATCGGCCAGACCACACTGCCCTACTTCGAGAGCCAGGAGCAATGGGAACGCACCGGGCGGGCGCTGTACAACCTGCTGAACGATGGCAAGGTGGTCCAGTCCGAAGTCAAGCTGCGCACCGGTAGCGGCAAGCTGATCTGGTGCCGCATGTTTGGCCGGGCAGTCAATCCCTCGGTACCCAAACTGGGCACCATCTGGCTGTACCAGGACTTCTCCGCCCAGCGCGAGATGGAAGATGCCCTGCGTCAGGCCAAGACCCTGGCCGAGGAAAACAGCCGCGCCAAAACCGAATTCCTGGCCAATATGTCGCACGAACTGCGCACCCCCATGCACGCCATTCTCGGCTTTACCGAAATTGGCGAAACCCGCGCCAGACTGCTGCAGGACGACAAGCTGGAACAATACTTCCAGCGCATCCACAGCAGCGGCAACCGCCTGCTGCAATTGCTGAACGACCTGCTGGATCTGGCCAAGATGGAAGTCGGCAAGATGGACTACCACTTCGGTCACTTCGATCTGGCTCACTGCCTGCGCGAAGCCTGCGATGAAATGACGCCGCTGGCCAGCAACCACAACATCAAGCTTTACCTGTACTGCACGCCGGAAAAGCTGACGGCCGACATCGACCCCTTCCGCCTGGGCCAGGTGATACGCAATCTGCTGTCCAATGCCATCAAGTTCAGCCCGGCCGGCGAAGTCATCCGCGTCACCGCCCGGCTGCAACTCAATAACCAGCAGCAGGAGGAAATCCTCATCTGCGTTGAAGACAGCGGCCCCGGCATTCCGGTGGACGAGGTGGAAACCATCTTCGACAAATTCATCCAGAGCAGCTCCACCAAGACCGGAGCCGGCGGCACCGGCCTGGGGCTGGCCATCTGCCGGGAAATCATTCAGGCACACCACGGCATCATCTTTGCCGAAAACCTCAGCCCGCGCGGTGCGGCCTTTACCGCGGTACTCCCACGCCGGCACGACAATAGCGCGACATCCCAAGAGATAAGCCATGTCACATCGACTTTTACTCGTTGACGACGAGCCCTTCAATCTGGAGCTGATGACCGAACTGCTGGAAGCAGCCGGTTACGAAACGCTGTGCGCCGAGAGCGGCGAGCAGGCCTGGGAGATCCTCCAGCAGCAAGGCAGCAGCCTGTCCACGGTGCTGCTCGACAAGATGATGCCCGGCCTCAACGGCTTTGACGTGCTCAAGCGCATCAAGAACACTCCCGAGCTGAATTTCCTGCCGGTCATCATGCAGACGGCCATCAATTCGCCGGCCAGCGTGCAGGAAGGCATGGAGGCCGGTGCCTTTTACTATCTGACCAAACCCTTTTCCCGCGACATGCTGCTGGCCGTGGTCAAGGCAGCGCACAGCCACTGGGACCGCCACCAGGCTTTTCGCGAACTGGCCAAGCAGCATCTCGATGCACTGGCGCAATTGCAGCAGGCCGAATTCCGGCTGCGTACGCTGAAGGAAGCCCAGACCGTCACCGCATTGCTGGCGCGCACCTGCACGCAACCGGAAAAAGTGGCCACCGGCCTGTTCGAGCTGATGGTCAATGCGGTGGAGCACGGTAATCTCGCCATCAGTTACGAGGAAAAGACCCGGCTGCAGGCCGAGGGCGACTGGGAAAGTGAACTGGAGCGCCGCCAGCATGACCCGATACTGGGCCAACGCGAAGTCAGCATCAGTTTTGTGCGCGAGCCCGACCGCTTCAGCTTCACCATCCAGGACATGGGTGAGGGCTTTGACTGGCAGCAATATGAAGACTGCCCGGCGGCTTCGCTGATGGCCAGCCACGGGCGCGGCATACTGATTGCCCGCAAGCTGTCGTTTGACCAAGTGGAATACCAGGGCAAGGGCAACTGCGTGGTGGCCCGTGTACAGCGCCAGCGGTAGCCGTTCCTCATTCTAGCCGGGCAGATGCCGGTGCTGCCGGCTCGCCATCCTGGGCGCAAGGCCCGACACTGCGCCAGTAGCGTGCCGCCTGTTGGCGATAACAGTCATAACGCACCTCTGTCCCCAGCGTCAGGCTGAGCAAGCCATCGGCATCGGTACGCAATACCCGCCCCTGTTGCTGCAGGGCCGCCAACACCAGCGGATGCGGGTGGCGGTAACGGTTGAGAAACCCCGCACTCAGCACCGATAGCTGCGGTTGCAATGTTTCCAGCCACAGCGGCGCAGTGGAAGTACGACTGCCATGATGCCCAACCACCAGCACACTGCTGCGCAATTGCTGGCCATAATCCGCCACCAGCCGCTCCTCCACCGCACGCGGTGCATCGCCGGTCAGCATCAGCGCATGCCGCTGGCCCGCCACCCGCAACACACAGCTATGACTGTTGTCATCCGTCAGCACTTCCGCGACCGGCGGCCATAGCACGTCAAAGCGGATACCATCCCAGGCCCAGCTCTGACCGCGCTGGCAACGCTGGCCGGACAAGCCGTATTGCTCCAGCGTGGCCAGTTGCCCGACCAGAATGCGCCGCACCGGCAGAGCAGCAGCAACATCGGCAGCGGCGGCATCGTGGTCCTTGTCGTGATGCGACAGCAGCAAGACATCCAGTTGCCGTATGCCCAGCCCCTGCAATTGCGGCAAGACCCAGCGCCCGCCCTCGGCCGCCCCGGTATCAAACAACAGGGCGTGCTGCCGGGTCTGGATCAGTACCGACAAGCCCTGCCCCACATCCAGCACCACCGCCCGGAACTCCCCGGCCTGCGGCGGTGGCGGCTGATAACACAAGGCCGGCAACAGCAGGCTGGCCCCCAGCCAGTGACCGGGCATGCCGGCGGGAGCCAGCAAATATAGACTGCCGATGCCCCCCAGCAGCAACAGCGGCCACGGCGCGGCGGCCAGTTGCAACATGGGCCATTGCGCCAGCCAGTCCACGCCACGGTAAAACCACTCGGCCAGCCAGCCGCTCAGCAACAAGGGCCACTCCCACGGCAAGGCCACGGCCAGCAATGCCAGCGGCGTCAGTAACACCGACACAAAGGGAATGGCCACGGCATTGGCCAGCGGCGACACCAGCGGAAAATTGCCAAACAGGCTCAGCAGCGGCAGTAGCGAGGCCACGGTAGCCGCCCATTGCCCTCGCCACAGCTGGTACGCCTTACCGGCTGGCCGACGCCGCCCTGCCGACGACAACATCAACGCCGCCACCAGCCCGAAAGACAGCCATAGCCCCGGTGCCAGCACTGCAAACGGGTCAATCAGCAACACCAGCGTCAAGGCCAGCCACCACATATGCAGGCCAGACCAGTGCCGCCGCCACAGCAGCATCAGTACCATGCAGCCCAGCATGTACAGGGTGCGCTGGGTGGGCACCGAAAAGCCGGCCAGCACCGCATAGCAGGCGGCCGCCACGACACCACTACCGACAATGAGCAAGCGCGGAGGACAAAATGCCAGCGGCCAGCGGCGCAGCACACCTGCCACAAGGGCAGCGACCATGCCGGCCACCATGGTGATATGCAGGCCGGAGATCGACACCAGATGCGTCAGCCCGGTACGTGCCAGGCTCTGCCACTCGGCACGATCAATGCGCTGCTGCGCCCCCACGGTGAGGCCGGCCACCAGTCCGGCGGCCCGGCTGCGCCCCAGCACCGCCTCGATACGCAACACCAGCCGCTCGCGCAGCCTGTCCACCCAGGCCGTGGCATCCTGCGCCTCGCCCAGCTGCCGGGCAGCAGGCTGCACCGTGCCGCTGGCCAGCACGCCTTCCGACCATAGCCACTGCTCGGCATCAAAGCCGAAGGGGTTGGCGGTGGACTGGCGCGGGCGAAAGCGCGCCGTCAGCTGCCAGCGTTGACCGGCATGCCATGGCGCAGCCATGACCAGTTCACCCTTGCGGGCAAATACCGTCAGTTGCACGCGCGGTGGCAAATGGGCTCCGGCAGTCAGCACCCGCTCCACCTCAAACTGCATGCGCACACCATAATCCCCTGCTGCGGGCAGCCCGCGCACCACACCCTCCAGCAACAACGGCTGCTGCCACTGCGTGGCGGGTAATTCCTGTGCCAGCCGCCATTGCGCCCGTGCATCGGCATAGCCCAAGCCCAGCAGGAAGGCCACCAGCAAGCCGGCCAGCATGGCCGGGCGCGGACGGGCCAGCCGCGTCAGCAGCCATGCCAACAGGCTCAGACCGCTCAGATTCCACAAGGAAGGCAGCTGTGGCAGAAAGGCGCAGCACACCACGCCGCACACGAACAAGGCGAGTTTCAGCATGCGGCTGTTATGCCGCTTGCCGCTGCCGCTGGCAATGTCGAGCCGGACAGGCGGCTTGCCGCCGTCCGGCGCATCCCGTATCGTGCCGGCAGTTATTCAAGGAAGCCTCATGACCGTCACGCCCCTGTTCTGCGCCGAAAGCGCGCGCCGCGACTATGCCGAAGGACTGGCCAGCCGCTTTGCCCTGCCCTTGCTGAGCCGGCGTCCCGACGCGGGATACTGGCTGGAGCTGGGCCCGCAGCGGCTGGAACTGGTCACCACCGGCAACAAGCATGGCGCGGTATACGCCGAGTTTGTCGAAGGTGCCGCACGCCACCGCCGCGAACAGGGTGGCGGCCGTGGCCAGCCGGTAGCCAAGGCAGTGGGACTGAAAGGGGCCAAAGACCTGCCGCACATCGTGGATGCCACGGCGGGCCTGGGGCGCGACAGCTTTGTACTGGCCAGCCTGGGCTGTCAGGTCACCATGGTGGAGCGCTCGCCGGTGGCAGCCGCCCTGCTGTTTGATGCACTGGAACGCGCAGCCCGCGCGGCGGATACCGCCGCCATTGCGGCACGCATGCAGCTGGTGCATGCCAACTCGGCGGACTGGTTGCTGCAATTGCCGCCGGAACAACGCCCCGAAGTGGTATTTGTCGATCCCATGTTTCCCGATACCGACAAGAAAACTGCGGCCGCCAAGAAAGACATGCAGGCCTTTCAGCAGGTGATTGGCGATGATATGGACAGCGCCCGTTTGCTGGAGGCCGCCATCACGGCGGCCAAGGTGCGGGTCGTGGTCAAGCGGCCACGGCTGGGTGCCCCGATTGAAGGGGCCAAGCCTTCGGCAGTGCTGGATGGCAAATCCACCCGTTTCGACCTCTACATCATCAAGGCGCTGCGCCCACAAACTGACAGCCAGTAGCAGCAAGCTGCTTGCCTGTCTGACCGGCCAGGCCTAGCCTTGAAGTGGCACCCACGGATACCAACAAGAAAGCCCTCCATGAGCATTACCTTTGCCCAACTGCTAGACCAGTACTGGTCGGCCCAGAAATGGGAAGTCAACCTGCTGATTACCTGCAATCTGCTGGGTGGCCTGATCCTGGGCTGCCTGGTCGGCTATGAACGCTGGTCGAATGGCCGCGCTGCCGGCATGCGCACCTATGGCCTGGTGTCGATGGCTGCCACCGGCGTCATCAGCATGATCGGCTATTCGGGTTTCTGGTATGGCGGTGCGCACGCCGACATCATGCATGGCGACATGACCCGCGTGGCACAAGGTGTATTGACCGGGGTGGGTTTTCTCGGAGCCGGCATGATCATGAAGGAAGGCATGTCCATCAGCGGTCTCACCTCGGCCGCGTCGGTGTGGATGTCCTCGGTGATCGGCATCCTGGTGGGGGTGGGCTTTTACCTGTCCGCCATCGCCGTCACCTTGCTGTGCATTGCCTGCATGCGGGTGTTGAACTGGATGGAAAACCGCCTGCCCCGCCGCTTCAGCCTGTATGTCAATCTCACCGTGCCGGGCGAGCAGCACTGGACGGTAGACAAGATTTCAGGCGATCTGCGCAGCCTGGGGGTGATCGTGCATGAGGAAAGCATCTCGTTGAAGGTAGGCCCGGACGGCAGCGAGTGGAGCTTTATGGTGTCGGCCATCAACAAGCACCATCTGATCAATGTGGTCGACCTGTCGAGCGCCATCATGGAGCTGGAGGCCATCGAGACCTTCAGCATTCAGCCGGCCCGCAACTAAGCCGGCTTGGCTTCACCCCTGCGGTTGCCAGCCATCATGCCGCAAGCGCTCGGCCACCGCCGTGGCGGAACGACGACAAGCCAGCACCGGAATGCCATGCGCCGCTGCGGTATCGCGATAGTGACGCATGGTGTTGTGACCCAGGTAGTCGGTCAGCAGAATCAGCATCTGGGTGTTTTTGGGCAGCGGCACCTTGCGCTGGTGCTGGGTATTGCGGCCGGTAATATGGCGGGCAATGCGGATATCGTACAAGGCCAGCACATCCGGGATCTGTCCCAGGCTATCGCCACCGATCAGCAGGGCATCCATGTCAGTCCTCCTCCTAGTGCCGCACTGCGGCCGGGTGATGGACAAACTGTAACTGGCTCGGAAAATTCCTAAAAATAATAAAAACTGGATTTGATATTCCAGCAATGCAGCTCAAGACTGCGCCACCGCTCCATCCCCTGAGGTAAAATGCCGCCATGCATACCGAAGACCGCCTGAATGAACTGGAAGTGAAAATCGCCTTCCAGGACGACCTGCTCGACAGCCTCAACGCCACCGTAGCGCGCCAGCAGCAACAGATAGACCTGCTACAGCAACAGCTACGCCTGGTCTACCAGCAGTTCAAGGCTGCCCAGCCCGATAGCGGCAACAGCGGTGGCTCGCTGCGCGACGACATCCCGCCACACTACTAAAACTCGCTTCCTCGTTCCGGCCTGGCACCGCCTCGCCGTACCCGGCTTACGGCGGCCATCAGTCCTTGCGACGTTTGCGTGCCACCACCGCTTCGATATTCTTGCGCGCAATCAGCTGCACCGGCGGCGCAGTCGTCGCGGATGCAGCTGGCTGTTGCAGCCATTTGTGCATGATCAGGCAATCTACCAGCCCCAGACTCTGGTGCCGGTACGCACCCGGCACGCGACCTACCTCGGCAAAACCCAGTTTCTTCCACAAGGCTACTGCCACGGTATTGCTGGCCACCACTGCATTGAACTGCATGGCAAGAAAGCCCAGTTCGCGTCCACGCTGCTGCGAATGCAGGCACAGCGCCGCTGCCACCCCTTTGCCACGCGCTGCCGTAGCCACCATATAGCCGCAATTGCACACATGGCTGCCCGGCCCGGCCGCATTCGGCTTGAGAAAATAGCTGCCCAGCAACACCCCGTCCTCTTCGGCCAGCCAGGTTTCCTGCGGCAGTTCGCACCATAGCGCCCGTGCCTGCTCCTCGCTCAGTTGCGGGTCGTAGGCATAGCTGTCCTGCGCCTGGATGATGCTGTGAAACGTCGGCCAAAAGGCCGGAAAATCGTCCGCGTGCATACGCCGGATATTCATGCTTTCTCCTGTGCAGCCACTGGCTGCGTCATCTTGCCGGAGAGCAGGCTGGCACCCGCGATCAGCGCACCGCCCAGCCACTCCTGCAGGCTCATGTTTTCGCCGGCCAGCCAGTAGGCCGACAGCGCGGCAAACACCAGCTCCAGCAGCATCAATGTCATGGTCTGGCTGGCCGGCAACAGGCTGACACCATGCTGGGAAATGATGCTGGTGGCCAGCAAGGTCATCCCCAGCAGTGCCAGCAACAACCATGCTTGGCCTGTCGTCTGCAGCACCGCACCCAATTGCTGGCGACTGGCCAGTGCGATAAAGCCCATCAGCGCGACACCAAACCAGATGGTGGCCGACTTCACCGGCACCGGCAGGTTGCGGGCGCGCTTGCTCAGCACATTGCCCAAGGCAAAGCTGATGCCGCCAGACAGGGCCAGCCACTCATAACGCTGGCTGAGCAGCGCGGCACCCTCCAGCAGGCCGGGACGATACAGGATGGTCAGGCAACCTGCCAGCGACAAACCCACCAGCAGCCAGCCAGTACGGGTCAGCCTCTCCTGCAGCAGCAGGCGGGAAAACAAGGCCGTCCACAATGGCGACAGGTAAAACAGCAGCAGCACCCGCATCACCATGCCTTCCGACACCGCCCAGGTGTAACTGAAATTGCACCAACCAAACAGCAAGGCCAGCAGCGGCAATACCGGATGCCAGCGCAACTGGCGGCGATAGACATCCCAAAACAGGGCAATGCCGAGAATGGCGGCAATCAGGTATACCTGCAGCGAGGTTTGCGCGATGCTGACACCACGCTCATTCAGCGCACGAAACGGGTACCACATCAGGCCCCATACCAGTGCGGTGGTCAGAATGGCAACGATGGCAAGAAGCTTTTGTTTTACAAGAGGCATCACGATTTCTTAAGATGAGCGATTCTGTGGCTTTGCAGTAGCAAGGCCAAACAAGACCAGAAGCAGCTGGCATGGCCAAGCTGCTCCCACAGCATAGAGAGAACCAAGCGTGAATCCCCACCTGGACAGCCTGCAACCCTATCCCTTCCAGCGCCTGCGCCAGCTGATGGCTGGTGCGGTCCCGGCTGACAAGCCGCATATCAATCTGTCGATAGGCGAACCCAAGCACCCGACGCCGGACGTCATCAAACAGGCGCTGGTCGATGCACTGGGCGGCCTGTCGGTCTACCCGGCCACCCTGGGCAGCGTGGAGCTGCGCCAGGCCTGCGCCGACTGGATGCAGCGCCGCTACGGCCTGCAGCTGGATGCCGAAAAGGAAATCCTGCCGGTCAATGGCAGCCGCGAAGCCCTTTTCGCCTTTGTACAGACCGTGATCGACAGCCAGCAGGCCGTCAAACCGGTGGTATTGTCGCCCAACCCGTTTTACCAGATTTACGAAGGCGCGGCACTGCTGGCAGGGGCCGAACCCTTCTATGTCAACTGTACGGCCGACACGGCTTTCCAGCCGGACTGGGCCAGCGTGCCGACCGAGGTCTGGGCCCGCACCCAGTTGGTCTTTGTCTGCAGCCCGGGCAATCCCACCGGCGCGGTCATGGCACTGGACGACTGGAAAAAGCTGTTCGAGCTGTCAGACCGCTACGGTTTTGTCATTGCCAGTGACGAGTGCTATTCCGAAATCCACTTTGGCCAGCCGCCGCTGGGCGGGCTGGAAGCAGCAAGCAAACTCGGCCGCAGCTTTGAGCGACTGGTGATGTTTACCAGCCTGTCCAAGCGCTCGAACGCGCCGGGCATGCGCTCCGGCTTTGTCGCCGGCGACGCCGCCCTGCTGGCCAAGTTCATGCTGTACCGCACCTATCAGGGCGGTGCCATGAGCCCCACCATCCAGGCCGCCAGCGTGGCCGCCTGGAATGACGAAACCCACGTCGAGGAAAACCGCGCCGCTTATATCGCCAAGTTCCAGGCCGTAACACCGATACTGGCCGAGGTACTGGACGTCGCCTTGCCGGATGCCAGCTTCTATCTGTGGGCCAAAATCCCGGGAGGCGACGATGCCGCCTTTGCCCGAGCCCTGTTCGAGCAGGAGCACATTACCGTGCTGCCGGGTTCATTCCTGGCACGTAGCGCACATGGCGTGAATCCGGGCAGCGGCTATATCCGTATCGCTCTGGTCGCGACACTGGCAGAATGTCAGGCTGCCGCCGAACGCATCGTGCGTTTCGTCAAGACAACTACTCAATAAGCGACATCCACCAGACATGACTGTTTCCATTCACCTTGCCAAAGGACTCCATCACATGCATCCGATCCAAGCCCTGATCGAAGAGGCGTTCGAAAAGCGCGCCGACATCACCCCCGCCACCGTATCCGCCGAACTGAAGGCCGCCATCGGCCAGGTGATCGACGAGCTGGATAATGGCCGCCTGCGCGTGGCCGAAAAGGTAGACGGCGACTGGGTCGTCAACCAGTGGGTCAAGAAGGCTGTGCTGCTGTCCTTCCGCATTCGCGACAATGTGGTACAGGACGATGGTGTGAGCCGCTACTTCGACAAGGTGGACACCAAGTTCCATGACTGGAGCGAAGCCCACTTCAAGGAAGCCGGCTTCCGCGTGGTACCGGGTGCCGTGGCACGCAAGGGCAGCTTCATTGCCAAGAACACCGTGCTGATGCCGTCCTACGTCAATATCGGCGCCTATGTCGATGAAGGCACCATGGTGGACACCTGGGCCACTGTCGGCTCCTGCGCCCAGATCGGCAAGAACGTGCACCTGTCCGGCGGCGTCGGCATTGGCGGCGTACTGGAACCGCTGCAAGCCGGCCCCACCATCATTGAAGACAACTGCTTCATCGGTGCCCGCTCCGAAGTGGTGGAAGGCGTGATCGTGGGCGAAGGCTCGGTAATCTCCATGGGCGTGTACATCGGCCAATCCACCAAGATCTACGACCGCGAAACCGGCGAAGTGACGTATGGTCGCATCCCGCCGGGCTCGGTCGTGGTGTCCGGCAACCTGCCGTCCAAGGATGGCAGCCACAGCCTGTACTGCGCCGTCATCGTCAAGAAAGTGGACGCACAAACCCGCAGCAAGACCAGCATCAACGAACTGCTGCGCGGCGTATAAGCCACACACCGCGCTGGCAGGCCCTGCCAGCGCAGGCTGACCGGACCCGGCCCTGCCGGGTCTTTGTCATTTTCTGGCCGCCAGCACCACGCATTGCCGGAAAACAGCTTGCCGCCACAACATGCCAATGAAATAATCGGCACTTGTGATTTTTATTATTGCTTCAAACTTATTTAAACAATCTTCGCCAGCAGCACTTGTCAAGATTTGTCCTTGCAATGCAACATCGTTACACGCTGAAACCTTATGTATTTGGCGAGACTCCTACAACCCTATAAAATCCACCTGTCTTGAGCCCAAGCAAGCCGGGACTTCACTCGTGTTTTTATCCGGAAAATCCGTGTCTTCAGACCATTTCATCGAATTCAGGAATGTCAGCTTCGCCTATGGTGAACGCCCCATCCTGAACAACATCAGCCTCGCCATCCCGCGCGGCAAGCTGGTCGCCATCATGGGTGGCAGCGGCAGTGGCAAGACCACCATGCTGCGCCTGATCTCCGGCCAGATCCGTCCCAGTGCCGGCCAGGTGCTGGTAGACGGCCGCAATGTGGCGGACATGAACCATGCCGAGCTGTTCGAGCATCGCCGCCGCATGGGCATGCTCTTTCAGTTTGGCGCGCTGTTTACCGACCTGTCGGTAGAAGACAATGTTGCCTTCCCCATCCGCGAACACACCCGGCTGCCGGACAGCATGATTCATGATCTGGTGATCATGAAACTGTCCGCCGTGGGCCTGCGTGGCACACAAGGATTGATGCCGGCCGAGCTGTCCGGCGGCATGGCCCGCCGCGTGGCACTGGCGCGTGCCATCGCGCTGGACCCGCAACTGATGCTGTACGACGAGCCCTTTACCGGTCTCGATCCGATCTCGCTGGGTGTGATTGCCCACCTGATCAAGAAGCTGAACGATGCACTGGGCACCACCTCCATCATGGTGACCCACGACGTGCACAAATCGCTGGATATCGTCGATTACGTCTACTTCGTCTCCAATGGCGCGGTGGTCGCGGCGGGTACACCGGCAGAAATCCGCGCCTCTCCCTCGCCCTGGGTACACCAGTTCATGTGGGGCGAGGCCGATGGCCCGGTACATTTTGCCTATCCTGCCAGCACTTCGCTGCAGCAGGACCTGGGCCTGAAAGGAGGCCAGCATGACTGAGCTGCTGCTGTCACCGCTGCGCCGGCTGGGGCACACCACCATCAACGCCATCTGGCGGCTGGGTTTCATCACCCGCTTCCTGCTGGCCATCCTGCGCTATTCCGGCCAGAGCCTGCTGCGCTTCAACCTCACCATCCGCGAAATCTATTTCGCCGGGGTGATGTCGGTCATCATCGTGGTGGTGTCCGGCCTGTTTGTCGGCATGGTGCTGGGCTTGCAGGGTTACAACACCCTGTCGCGCTTCGGTTCGGCCGATGCGCTGGGCGCGCTGGTAGCCCTGTCGCTGCTGCGCGAGCTGGGACCGGTGCTGGCCGCACTGCTGTTTTCCAGCCGCGCCGGCAGCGCCATGACGGCGGAAATCGGCCTGATGAAGGCCACCGAGCAGCTGGACGCCATGAGCGTGATGGCAGTCAATCCCATCGCCCGCGTGGTCGCCCCGCGCTTCTGGGCCGGGGTGATCTCCATGCCCATCCTGGCGGCCATGTTCAATGTGATGGGCATCTTTGGCGGCTACCTGATTGGCGTGGTGATGATCGGGCTTGATTCCGGCACCTTCTGGTCGCAAATGCAGAACAACGTCGACCTGCACTACGACGTGGTCAACGGCCTGATCAAGAGTCTGTGCTTCGGCATCGCCGTCACGCTGATCGCGGTATTCGAAGGCTATGACGCCACGCCCACCGCGGCCGGCGTATCCGCCGCCACCACCCGCACGGTGGTGACTTCGGCTCTGGTAATCCTGGCGGTGGACTTTGTCCTCACCGCCTTCATGTTCTAGGAAATGGGTAATGAAACGCTCTACTATTGATTTGTGGGTAGGCCTGTTTGTGGCAGTCGGCATTGCGGCGGTGGTGTTCATGTCGCTCAAGGTGGCCAATCTCACACCGCAAAGCGCGGACCAGACCTACACCCTGTATGCCGATTTTGACAATATCGGCGGCCTGAAGGTGAAGGCACCGATCAAGGAAGCCGGTGTAGTGGTTGGCCGCGTCGGCGGCATCCAGCTGGACACCAAAACCTACCGTGCCCGCGTCACCCTGAACCTGGACAAGCAATACACCTTCAGCCGGGACGCCAGCGCCGAAATCCTGACTGCCGGCCTGCTGGGCGAGCAGTACATCGGCCTGCTGCAAGGGGGAGACCCGGACGAACTGAAAGCCGGCGAGCACATCACGCTGACCTCGTCTGCCCTGGTACTGGAACAGCTGATCGGCAAGTTCATGACCAGCTTCTCCGGCGGCAATACGGCCAAGAGCACTGCCTCGGCCGCGCAGTAAATTCCAGACATAGTGCATAACCAATAAAGACTGACACACATCATGAAAAAACTGATCGCATGCTTTCTCGTCCTGCTGGGCCTGAGCGCCCACACCATGGCTGCCAACGACAATCCGGCTGATCTGGTACGCGACACCTCGCGCCAGATCATGGATGTCCTGAAGCAGGAAAACGGCAAGAACACCAAGCAGATCCGTCAGCAGGTTGAAGCGCTGGCCGTGCCGCAATTCGACTTCCAGCGCATGACTGCCCTGGCCGTCGGCCTGGGCTGGCGTCAGGCCAGCCCGGCGCAGCAAGGCGCGCTGGCACAGCAATTCCAGACCCTGCTGGTGCGTACCTACTCCACCACCATGACCCGGTTCAAGAGCGCCCAGATCGACATTCAGCCTAATGTCGTCGTCGGCAACAGTGGCCGCGAAGCCACCGTCAAGTCTGCCGTTACCCTGCCGGGTAACGACAAGGGTCCGGTTGCCGTCGACTACACCCTGTACAAGACAGCGCAAGGCTGGAAAATTTTCAATGTCAGCGTGGAAGGTGCCAGCCTGGTCACCGTCTATCGCAACCAGTTCAATCAGGAAATCAACAAGAGTGGTGTGGATGGCCTGATCAAGATGCTGCAGGACAAGAACGCCGCCCTGCCGGCTGCCAAATAAGGACGCACACCATGTTCGAGGAAACCGCCACCGGGCAGGGCCGCCTGTCCGGCAAGCTGGACATGAACAGCAGTGGTGCCTTGCTGGCCACCCTGACTGCCCGTGTCGCCCGCGCCCCGCTGCAGCTGGACCTGTCCGGCATCAGCGAAGCGGACTCCTCGGCAGTCGCCCTGCTGCTGGCCTGCCGCCGTGCCGCAGAGCAGGCCGGTCAGACCCTGCAGCTGCAGAACTGGCCCGCCCGCCTGTCCGATCTTGTTGAACTGTATGCACTGCGCGAGCTGCTGGCCAGCCCGCAAGGAGAGTAAACCATGACCCGCAAGCATCGCCTGCTGCCCGCGAGTCTGTTGGTCGGCACCCTGCTGCTGGCCGGCTGTGCCAGCCCCCACCCGGCCACGCCGCAAGACCCGTACGAATCATTCAACCGCTCGATGTATTCGTTCAACGATGCCGCTGACCGCTGGGTGATGAAACCGGCCGCCCAGGGCTATCGCGCCGTTACGCCAGGCCCCTTCCGCACGGCTGTTGGCAACTTCTTCGACAACTTCAAGGATGTGTACAGCGCCGCCAACAACCTGCTGCAGGCCGAGCCGGAAAAAGCGCTCAACGACATCATGCGGGTAGCGCTGAACAGCACCTTTGGCTTGTTTGGCCTGATCGACATCGCCACCCCCGCCGGCCTGAAGAACAACAAGACCTCGCTGGGTGACACCTTTGCTCACTGGGGCTGGAAGAGCAGCAACTACCTGGTGCTGCCGTTCTTTGGTCCCAGCACGGTACGCGATGGTCTGGGGCTGGGTGTATCGCTGGGCATCAATGGGCCGGAGCATCTGGTCTACCACAATACCAACGAGGCGGTCGCTTTCTACGGGGTGTACGGCATCAATACCCGCGCCCGTTATCTGGACCTGGATGACAGCCTGTCGGCGGCAGCCATCGACCCCTACACCTATATGCGTGACGGCTTCCTGCAATTGCGGGCCAGGCAGTTGGGCCAACCCAATCCGACCCAGAACGACGACATGAATATCGACGATCTGGTCAGCAGCCCGGCCGCTGCTTCGGCCCCTGCCGCAGAAGCTGCCCCTGCGGCCAGTGCCAACAGCCATGCCGAAGCCTCGGCAGCCGCACACGCCGCAGCCTCTGCTGCGCAATAAGCCTTCCGCTTTGACAGATAAAAGGCAGCCAGCAGGCTGCCTTTTTCATTGATAGCGCAGCGGCGCTTGATCTGGCACAAGATCATGTCCGGCATAAATATTAGAATTTACTAAATTATTTAATCGGAGTTGATCATGGAAGACCGCCGCATCCCGCAACAAGCACTGGAATACCTGACCCGCTGTCTGCGCCATGCCGTTTCCAACGGCCAATACCTGACTCCCGAGCTACTGGAAGAGGCCATCGCCGAATACAGCGCCGAACATCCGCAGCAAGCCATCCAGATTCTGCATTGAGTGCCACGCAGCAAAGAAAAAGCGGCCACAAGGCCGCTTGTTGTACATCGGGCATGAGCCACTGCGCTACAGTTTGAAGCGCCCGATCAGGGCTTCCAGCTCGTCTCCCAGCTGATGCAGGGTTTCGATGGCCAGATAGCTCTGACGCACCGACTCATCCGACTGCTGCAACATGTTGTGGATGCTTTCAATATGCTGGGCAATCTCCTGGCTGGCGGTGGACTGTTCTGCCGTTGCGACGGCAATATCCCCAACCGTGCGCACCACCTGCTGACTATTGTCGGTAATGCGGGTGATCGACGAGGCGGCCAGTTCGGCTTGCCTGACGCCACTTTCCACCTGTGACAGCGCCCCTTCCATGCTGCCGGCCGCCCGCTGGGTATCCTGCTGGATGGCCTGGATCATGCCACCGATTTCCAGCGTGGCCTGCGAGGTACGCTCCGCCAGCTTGCGCACTTCGTCCGCCACCACGGCAAAGCCACGCCCCTGCTCACCCGCACGCGCAGCCTCGATCGCCGCATTCAGCGCCAGCAGATTGGTCTGATCGGCGATATCGCGAATCACATTGATGATGCTGCTGATGTCGCCGGAGCGCTGCTGCAAGCCGGACATCACCTTGGCCAGCCCACGCACGGTATCGGCAATACCGCTGATTTCGCGCGAGGTGGCATGCACACTGTCAGCCACTTGTGCCGACATGCCGCCGGCCTCATGCGCCAGACGTTCGGCCGACTTGCTGGCATCGGCAATCAGGCTGATGCTGACCGACAACTCTTCCACACTGGCGGCGGTGGCATTGGCCGCTTCCGACTGCCGTGCCGAACTGTCGCGAATCTGGCCGATATCCACCGTCATGGTGCGCACCGAACCGGACACGCCAGACGCATGGCCGCGTACATCCAGCATCATGTCATGCAGCGAGCCGGTAAAGCGGTTAAAGGCCGAGGCGGCCGCACCGATTTCATCGCTGCTGATGATGGCCAGCTGCCGTGTCAGATCCCCACTGCCGCTGGCCAGTTCGGTCATTGCGCTTTGCAGCCGTCCCAGCGGACGCAGCAGGTAGGTCAGCGTCAGCCCCAGCAGCAGCAGGATCAGCAAGAGAATGGCCACGCTAACGGCCACCGACTGCCAGGTCGCCGCCCAAACCGGTGCCAGTGCGGCCGCCGGCGGAATGCTGATGCGCACCGCCCATGGCTGGGCGATGTCCCCCACCCGCACCGGCAGCACGAAATGCCACAGGCCATCGGCAGTCTCGTACTGCACTTCCTTGCCGCTCTCGATAGCCTGTTTGATCTCGGCAGGCAGGCTCGGGTCCGGCTTGCCGATCAGGCCTTGCTCCGGCCCCGCCAGCATGACGCCCTTGTTGGAGTACAGGCTCATCGCACCGCTGCCATAAGGCTTGACCTTGGCTGCCAGCTCGCGCAAATGGCCCAGTGCCAGATCGACCCCGGCCACGCCCAGCACCTTGCCATCCACTTGCAGCGGAATGGCCAGCGTCCCCATCAGTATCTTGATGTCTTCATCCACATAGGGCTCGGTCAGGACCGGCTTGCCACTGGCCTTGGGCAGTTTGTAGTAGTCGCTGGCATCCACACCTTCGCCACCCCACACCACATCCACCTTGCCACCCTTGTTGAACCAATACACGCCGCTACGGCCTTGCTTGTCATTGTGCTCGCTGCCAGCCAGCTCCTTGTCGCGCCCATCGAAGGCATCGGGGTCCCAGATGACCCAGTAGCCGACCGCATCCGGATTATGGGGCAGCTGGGCTCGGGTCATCTCCGACACCAGCTGCCGGCCATTGGCCGGCATATTGCGTTTGACTGCACCAGCCGCTTCGGCCAGCGTCTCTACCGCGTGATAGGACGACTCCAGCAAGCGCTGCACATTGCCGGCCTCGCGCTCGGATAGCAGGCGCGCATTGTCGCGTACCTGTTCCCGTGCCTGCTGGTAATGCGCATAGGCATTCAGCCCGATCAACAAGGCAAAGCCAATAAGTATCAGCAGGCCGCTGCCGATCAATATCTTGTTCCTGATTGTTTTGAACATAAGAACTCCGTCTGCCGCTCGATTATTGTGATGTCGACAGGGATGCCGCCGTAGCGGTCCGGTTTGCCCGCCAAGGGCAATCTCCGGGCACTTCCCCTTTGTAACTGGCCATTTATTATTGGCCGCTCTGTCCATTTTCACAGAAATTCTTATGATTTGATCAAAAAATATGGCATCAATCCGCATTTACGCGATATTGATGCCATATTTGGTCAAATTATTGCCAAGCGACGCTAAGCGTCAATCCTGGCGCAAACGACAGGTCTTAGCTGATACGTTCGATCTGCGCGCCGACAGCGCCCAGTTTCTTCTCGATGTATTCGTAGCCACGGTCCAGGTGATAGATGCGGTCGACAATGGTTTCGCCTTGCGCCACCAGGCCGGCCAGCACCAGGCTGGCCGAGGCGCGCAGGTCGGTTGCCATTACCGTGGCACCAGACAGCTTGTCCACACCGTGTACCACGGCGGTATTGCCTTCCACTTCAATGCGTGCGCCCATGCGGTTCAGCTCCGGCACATGCATGAAACGGTTTTCGAAGATGGTTTCGGTGACCACCCCAGTACCTTCAGCCACACAGTTCAGCGTCATCAGCTGTGCCTGCATGTCGGTCGGGAAGGCCGGATAAGGCAAGGTGCGGAAATTGATGGCTTTCGGGCGACGCTTCATGTCCAGCGAAATCCAGTCATCGCCAGCCTCGACAATTGCACCGGCTTCCACCAGCTTGTCCAGCACCGACTCCATGCTGCGCGGAGCGGCATTGCGCAGGATCAGGTGCCCCTGGGTAATGGCAGCGGCCACCAGGAAGGTACCGGCTTCGATACGGTCGGGCATGATGGCGTATTCGCAGCCATGCAGCTTGTCTACCCCCTCAACCACCAGACGGTTGGTACCGATGCCGCTGATGCGCGCACCCATGGCCACCAGGCAGTTGGCCAGATCAGTCACTTCCGGTTCGCGCGCGGCATTTTCCAGAATGGTGGTGCCATCGGCCAGTGCGGCTGCCATCAGCAGGTTTTCAGTACCGCCCACGGTCACCACATCCATCACGATGTGCGCGCCACGCAGACGCGCGGCCTTGGCCTTGACATAGCCATGCTCGATGACCACCTCCGCCCCCATGGCGACCAGGCCCTTGATGTGCTGATCCACCGGCCGGCTGCCAATGGCACAACCACCGGGCAGGGACACCGTGGCTTCGCCAAAGCGCGCCAGGGTCGGGCCCAGCACCAGAATGGACGCGCGCATGGTTTTCACCAGATCATACGGTGCCACCAGGCTGTCCAGATGATCGGCGGTGATTTCCATTTCGTGCACATTGTCGGTCATCACCCGCACACCCATGCCCTGCAGCAGCTTCTGGGTGGTGGAGATGTCGCGCAGCATCGGCACATTGGTAAAGCGCATGGTGTCGGCAGTCAGCAGGCTGGTGCACAGAATCGGCAGCGCCGCATTCTTGGCACCGGACACGCGGATTTCGCCATTCAGCGGACCATTGCCGCAAATTCTCAGTTTGTCCATATCGGGGATCAGCCTTGCAGTTTTTCCCACTCGTCCGGCGTGGCGGCCTTGACGATGGAAAGGGCGTGGATTTCATTGCTGGCCAGACGAGTGGCAATCACTTCCTTCACCAGGCGGTGACGGTCGATCAGGCGCTTGCCGGCGAATTCCGCCGACACCACGGTGGCGTAAAAATGATGGCCGTCGCCTTCCACTTCCAGATGGGAGCAGTTAAGGCCGGCGGCGATGTATTGTTTGACCTGTTCGGTGGAAATCATGTGTGCATCCTGAAAACGCATCCTAATGGCGCAGCTTGTAGCCTGATTTGATCAGCCACAAAGCCAGCCCGGAAAGCAAGATAAAACTGCCGCCAACCACGCCCAGCGACAGCCAGGGGCTGACGTCGGCCTGGCCGAAAAAGCCGTAGCGGAAACCGTCGATCATGAAAAAGACCGGGTTCACATGCGATACGGCATACCAGAATGGCGGCAGACTGTTAATGGAATAGAACACGCCAGACAGGAAAGTCAGCGGCATGATCAAAAAGTTCTGGAATGCAGCCAGTTGATCGAATTTTTCTGCCCAGATGCCGGCAATCACCCCCAGCGTGCCCAGCACGCCGCAGCCAAGAATGCCAAACAGCAGTGCCCAGCCCGGATGACTGGGCAGCGGCAGGCCGAACCAGGCCGTCACCACCAGCACGCCAGCGCCAACGGCCAGGCCGCGCACGATGGATGCCAGCATGTAGGCGGCAAAAAACTCCAGCGCCGTCAGCGGTGGCAACAGCAAGAACACGATATTGCCGGTGATCTTCGACTGGATCAGGCTGGACGAACTATTGGCAAAGGCATTCTGCGCCATCGACATCATGGCAAGGCCCGGAATCAGGAAAGCGGTATAACCCACCCCCGGATAGGCCTCGGCATGGCGCGACAACACATGGGAAAAGATCAGCTGGTACATCAGCGCCGTCAGCACCGGTGCGGCCACGGTCTGGAAGGACACCTTCCAGAAACGCACCAGCTCCTTGCGGAACAAAGTCAGGAAGCCCTGCATCAGCTACGCCCCCCGTGCATCATGTTCACGAACACGCTTTCCAGATCCACCTCCACCACATTCAGTTCGCGTACACGTACATCGGCTTCGCGCAGCGTGGCCAGCACGCCTTCCAGCTGGCTCAGCTCCGCCAGCTTCAGCACGATGCGCCCATCTTCCTCGCGCACCTTGCTGGGCAGCAGACTATCCGGCAAGGGTGCCGACAGCTTGAATGCCACCTCGCGCTCCTTGCCATGCTGCAACAGCTTGTCCTTGCTCTCCAGCGCCACCAGCTTGCCACGCTTGAGCATGGCAATGCGGTTGCACAGGGTTTCTGCTTCTTCCAGATAATGCGTGGTCAGTACAATGGTATGACCGGCCTCGTTCAATTCCTTGACGAAGGCCCACAGGCTCTGGCGCAACTCGACATCCACCCCGGCGGTCGGCTCGTCCAGCACCATCACCGGCGGACGGTGCACCAGCGCCTGCGCCACCATCACCCGGCGCTTCATGCCACCGGACAGCGCACGCAAATTGACATTGGCCTTGTCGGCCAGGCCCAGCTTGAACAGCAGCTCGTCGATCCAGTCGTCGTTGCGGGTCAGGCCGAAATAGCCGGATTGAAAGCGCAAGGTTTCCCGTACCGACAAGAAGGGATCGAACACCAATTCCTGCGGTACCACACCCAGGCTCATGCGGGCCGCACGGAAATCGCGCACCACATCGTGCCCCATGATGCGGATACTGCCGCTATCAGGCCGCGACAAACCGGCCATGGCAGAAATGAGCGTGGTCTTGCCCGCCCCGTTTGGCCCCAGCAAGGCAAAAAACTCGCCGGCTTCCACACGGAAGCTGACGTCATCCAGCGCCTGCAGCGCACCATAGCGCTTGCTGACCGCTTGTATTTCGATGGCCGAAGGCATGAGGTTGGTGAATGCTCGGAAAAAAGAGAGCGATTATACCGCCGCCCTTCCGGCCTAGGGAAAAGTTGTGCCCCTGCGGCCGCCTGCTCACCGGGCAAAGCACTGCATCTGCACATTCACCATCCCAGCTGTCGCACTTGCCCTTGAGCTGCAATGCGGCCCAGCATGGCGGCCACCCGAGTCCCGCCGCAGCCAGCCGCCACACATGCATGATTCATCCTGAGCGAGTGACCCGCTTTCAGCCAGCCCTGTCGCGGCCTGCCCAGCGCCCGACCTAGGCCGGAGGTGTTGTTTTTTAAGTACATTTACCCGGTGAGGGTAATGGGCTATTCCCCCCTGACAGGTCGGTGATTTTCAAGATCTTTTTGCTAGCGCGCATGGATAAGAACGAATTTTCCTAAGTATTGTCTTTATTTATCAGAAATTGATGCTGTATTTGTATTAACACCATTTTACATACAGACACGAATGTATATAGAATGCGCACTCTCCCTTGCTGCCTGTCACATGACTATGTCACCTTGCACATAGGCCAGCATGACAATCAATACAGTAGACAACACTGAAACTAACAATATGCCCCTGCCTGCCGCCCCGTTGGGGCCTGCGCAGCTTGCAGGGGATGCAGATTTTCACTTCAACTTGTCGAGGACATTCCATGTCTATGCACTCACTTTCCCTGCCCGCGCGGCATGGCAAATGGCTGTTATTGAGCGCCCTTGCCGTCAGCCTTGCCGGCTGCGGCCAGAAAACCGATCCGGCGGCACAAGCGGCCATGCCCGCCATGCCGGTATCGGTCATCAAGATTAGCGAACGCAATATTCCGGTGAATTTTGAATATGTCGGCCAGGCGGCCGGCTCACGCGAAGTGGAAGTGCGCGCCCGCGTAGGCGGCATCCTGCTCAAGCGGGCCTATACCGAAGGCCGCCCGGTGAAACAAGGCGATTTGCTGTTCCAGCTGGACCCCGCCACTTATCAGGCTACGCTGGAACAGGCCGCTGCCGCGCTGAAGGTGCAGGAAGCCCAACTGGCCAGCACGCGTCAGGACTACGACCGCGTGATGCCCTTGTTCAAGGAAAATGCGGTCAGCCAGAAAGACCGTGACGATGCCGTAGCCGCCTATCAGGCTGCGCAGGCACAGGTTGCCGCCGCACGCGCCAAGCTGAAAGAAGCCCAGATCAATCTGGACTACACCCGCGTTACCGCACCGATCTCTGGCATGACCAGCCAGGAAACCCGTTCCGAGGGCAGCCTGGTTTCCACCAGCGCCGACGGCAGCCTGCTGACCAAGATTTCGCAACTGGATCCGATCTACGTCAACTTCAGCATGTCGGACAGCGATCAGATGAATCTGCGCAAGATGCAGGACAAGGGTTTGCTCAAGCTGAAGGACAACGGCCACTTTGAAGTGGCGCTCAAACTGGCCGACGGCAGCCTGTTCGATCACAACGGCTTCCTCAACTTCACCGACAGCCTGGTGGACAGCACTACGGGCACCATTCGCTCGCGCGCTTCGCTGGCCAATCCGCAGGGCAAGATTCTGCCGGGACAGTTTGTGCGGGTCATCCTGAAGGGTGCCGAGCGCATCAATGCCATTGCCGTGCCACAGCGCGCTGTGCTGACCACCCAGCAAGGCAAGATGGTGTGGGTAGTGGGAGAAGGCAACAAGGTCCAACCGCGGCCGATCACCGTATCACAGGACGTGGGCCTGGAAGTCCTGGTGGAAAGCGGCCTCAAGTCGGGTGAGCAGGTGGTGGTGGACAACATCATCAAGCTGCGCCCGGGTGCCGAGGTCAAGCCGCAGCCCTATCGGGCCGATGCCAGCGCTCCTGCTGCCAAGCAACCCGCTTAAGAGGTCCTGAGCCATGTTTTCCGCCTTCTTCATCAGGCGGCCGATCTTTGCCAGCGTGATTTCCATCATCATCATGCTGGCCGGTCTGGCTGCCATCAAGGCTTTGCCCATCGAGCAATACCCGGAGATCGTACCGCCGGTGGTCCAGGTGACCGCCAGCTATCCGGGCGCTTCGGCCGAAGTCATCGCCAACACCGTAGCTGCTCCGCTGGAGCAGGCCATCAACGGTGTGGACAATATGCTGTACGTGCAGTCGGTCAGCTCCAGTAGCGGCAAATTGTCGCTTAGCGTGTCGTTCAAGATCGGCACCAACGCTGACCAGGCCACCATCAACGTCAACAACCGGGTGCAGTCGGTCACCTCGCAACTGCCGGAAGAAGTCCGCCGCCAGGGGGTGAATGTCACCAAGAAATCGTCTTCCATCCTGCAGGTGATTTCGCTGTACTCGCCGGATAACAGTTACGACACGCTGTTCATCAGCAACTATGCCTTGCTGAACGTGGTGGACGAACTGAAACGGGTACCGGGCGTGGGTGATGTAGTCAACTTCGCCGGCCAGGATTACTCGATGCGGATCTGGCTGAAGCCGGACCGTCTGGCCCAGCTCAAGCTGACGCCCAGCGACGTGTCCAATGCCATCAAGGAACAGAATGCCCAGTTCGCCGCCGGCAAGATCGGTGCCGAACCCCAGCCGGGCAAGCTGGACTTCACCTATACCGTCACCACCCAGGGCCGCCTGTCCGAGCCGGAAGAGTTTGAAAACATCATCCTGCGTTCCAATGGCGATGGTTCGGCGGTACGGCTCAAAGACGTGGCACGGGTGGAACTGGGTGCCTTGTCCTACGACTTCAACGGCCGCCACAATGGCCGGCCAACCATTCCTATCGGGATTTTCCTGGCACCAGGTGCCAACCAGCTGGCCACGGCCCAGGCGGTTGAAGCAGAAATGCAGAAGCTGTCCGTCAGCTTCCCCAAGGGCATGAGCTACGGCATTCCCTACGACACCACCAAATTTGTCGAAGTGTCGATCAACGAGGTCTACCACACCCTGGCCGAGGCCATGCTGCTGGTATTCGCCGTGGTTTTCCTGTTCCTGCAGAACTGGCGCGCCACGCTGATCCCTTGCCTGGCCGTGCCGGTGTCCATCGTCGGCACTTTTGCAGGGATGTATCTGTTCGGCTTTTCCATCAACACGCTGACGCTGTTCGGCATGGTGCTGGCCATCGGTATCGTGGTGGATGATGCCATCGTGGTGCTGGAAAACGTCGAACGGCTGATGACCGAGGAAAAGCTCAGCCCGCTGCAGGCCAGCTTCAAGGCCATGGAAGAAGTATCCGGCGCACTGGTCGCCATTGTGCTGGTGCTGTGTTCGGTGTTTATCCCGGTGGCCTTCCTGGGCGGCATCGCCGGTCAGATGTACAAGCAGTTCGCCATCACCATTGCCGTGTCGGTGACCATCTCCGGCCTGGTGGCACTGACGCTGACCCCGGCGCTATGCGCACTGATCCTGAAAGAAGGCCATCAGCATCCGGCCCGCTTCTTTGTCTGGTTCAACAACTGGTTTGACCGCCAGACTGCACGCTACACCGCTGGCGTCAGCTTTCTGATCAAGCGTGCGCTGCTGGGGCTGCTGCTGTTTGCTGGCCTGATCGCACTCAGCGCCGGGCTGTTCCGCACCATTCCGTCCAGCCTGGCACCGGATGAAGACCAGGGCTATATCCTGGCCGTGGCCATCTTGCCTGACGGTGCTTCGCTGCAACGTACCGAAGCCACCATGGACAAGCTGGATAACATGATGGCCAGCAACCCGGCGGTGAAAGACCGCATGTCCTTCGCCGGCTTTGACATCCTGTCCGGCGGCAACCGCACCAATGCCGGGGTGTCCTTCATCACCCTCAAACCGTGGGATGAACGCAAGACACCCGACCTGTCCTCACAGGCTGTGGTCAAGGATGTCTTCGGCAAAGGCATGATGGGCATTCGCGATGGCATCGTGCTGGCCTTCAATCCGCCACCGATCTCAGGCATGTCCAATACCGGTGGCTTTGAAAGCTATGTGCAGTCGCGCGCCGGTGGCAGCGCTGTGGAGCTGGGCAATATCACCAAGAAACTGGTCGATGCCGCAGTCAAGCGTCCGGAATTGAAAGGCATACAAACCACCTTCTCCGCCAGCGTGCCGCAGTTGTTCGTCAAGCTGGACCGGGCCAAGGCCAAGTCGCTGAATGTGCCGATCAATACCGTGTTCGACACCATGCAGAGCACTTTTGGTGCGCTGTATGTCAACGACTTCAACAAGTTTGGCCGCACCTTCCGCGTGCAGCTGCAGTCCGAGGCCGATTTCCGCAGCAAGGTGGATGACCTGCGCAATATCTATGTCCGCTCGCAGGATGGCAATATGATCCCGCTCACCGCACTGGTGAATGTGGAACAAACCACCGGCCCGGAAAGCCTGGAGCGCTTCAACATCTTCCCGGCCGCCAAGGTCGTTGGTGGTCCGGCACCGGGCTACAGCTCGGGTGATGCACTCAAGGCGATGGAAGAAGTTGCACAGGAAACCCTGCCGGAAGGCTATAGCCTGGCCTGGACCGGCTCGGCCTTCCAGGAGAAGTCCAGCAGCGGCTCGTCGGTGATGGTGTTTGCCTTTGGCATGATCATGGTATTCCTGATCCTGGCGGCGCAGTACGAGCGCTGGAGCCTGCCGATCAGCGTGCTGATGGCCGTACCGTTTGCCGTATTCGGTGCGCTGATGGCCAACTGGCTGCGCGGACTGGCCAACGACGTGTACTTCCAGGTGGCACTGGTGACGCTGATCGGCCTCGCTGCCAAGAATGCCATTCTGATCGTCGAATTTGCCGTGATGAAAATGGAAGAAGGCATGGAACTGGCCGACGCCGCCCTCGCCGCAGCGCGGCTGCGCTTCCGCCCCATTGTGATGACTTCGCTGGCCTTCGTGCTGGGCTGCGTACCGCTGGCTATTTCCAGTGGTGCAGGCTCAGCCAGCCGCCACTCCATCGGTACCGGGGTGATCGGCGGCATGCTGGCAGCCACCTTCATCGCCACCTTCTTCATCCCCATGTTCTTCATGGTGATCATGAAATTTTCCAAACGAAAACCGCCTCAGGCTGATACCGAGGCAGGAGGCAAGGATCATGCGTAAACGCACTCTCCCCTTGCTGCTAAGCCTGGCCCTCTCGGCCTGCGCAGTCGGCCCGGACTACAGTCGGCCCAAGCTCGACCTGCCGGCCAGCACGACAGCACAACAGGCCAGCGTGCCCAGTGACTGGTGGCAGCAGTTCCACGACCCGGTGCTCGACCAGCTGATCACCGAGGCTCTGCAGCACAACCAGGATCTGGCCTTCTCTGCCGCCCAGGTGGATGAAGCCGCCGCACTGGCCGGCATTGCCCGTGCCCAGCTGCTGCCCAGTGTGGCAGCCAACGCCGGCTACCAGCGCGCTCGTACTTCCGCCGAAACCACCACGCCTGGCAGCCCGCTGATTGCCGATGTCCGCAATGCCAATCTGACGGCCAGCTGGGAACTGGACTTGTGGGGCAAGCTGCGCCGCAGCAACGAAGCAGCACGCGCCACCCTGGCCGCCAGCCAGTACAATCGCGATGCGGCCCGACTGTCGCTCAGCGCTCAGGTTGCACAAACCTATTTCCAGATGCGTGCCTTTGACGCACAGCTGGACATTGCCAAACGAACGCTGGACAGCCGTGAATCCTCCTTGCAATTGCGCCAGAAGCGCTTCAAGGGCGGCATGACCTCTGAGCTGGACATGCGCCAGGCTGAATCAGAAGCCGCATCGGCACGTGCCACCATTCCGCAATTGAACAAATCGCTGCGGCAAACCGAAACCGCCCTCGCCGTCCTGCTGGGCCGCTCGCCCCGCGAACTGCTGGAAGGCAAACTGCAGCGTGGCCAGGCCATTGAGATGCTGAATGTGCCGCCGAGCATTCCGGCCGAGCTGTCATCCAGCCTGCTGGAGCGCCGCCCGGATCTGGCTGCCGCCGAGGCACAACTGGTCGCTGCCAATGCCCGCATCGGTGTGGCCAAGGCAGCCTACTTCCCCAGCATCAGCCTGACCGGAGCACTGGGCTCGCAGAGCCTGTCGATGGAAACGCTGTTCAGCGGTGCCACCCGCACCTGGAGTTTTGTCGGTAATGCAACGGCCCCCATCTTCAACTTCGGCCAAACTGGCCTGAACGTCGATGCCGCCAGCGCCCGCCAGCGCCAGGCACTGGCCCAGTATCAGAAATCGGTCCAGACCGCCTTCAAGGAAACACAGGATGCACTGATTGCCAGCAGCGCAGCCCGCGAAGTGCAGGAAGCCCAGACCACCCAGTTGACCGCGCTGAACCGGGCACTGCATCTGGCGACATTGCGCTACGACAACGGCTACTCCAGCTATCTGGATGTACTGGATGCCGAGCGCAACACCTTCCAGGCGGAGCTGAATCTGGTCAATGCCCAGCTTGATCGTCTGAACGCCGCCATCAGCCTGTACAAGGCCATGGGTGGAGGCTGGGAGAGCAAGACAAGCTGATTGGATTCAAGATGAACAAAAGCCGCTGCAAAGCGGCTTTTTCTTGTGCACGACATCCTGCTCAGTGTTTCTGACGGTACTGCTTGAGCGCAGCCCGTAGCCAGAGTGCTGACTCCTGTACCGGAGCCCCCGGACAAGCCAGATGGTAAGGCTTGCCGGAAAGGTAGCTTTTGCTGGCAACCCCCTGGATAAAATCATCTGCACTACGCACCTGATCCCCGGCTTTATCCAGCTTCATTTTCAGGTGATCCACCGCAGTCGGGGCATCATACCAACTACCGCTACGCTCGAATCGGCACTGTGAGCTCGCAATTTTATCCAGTAAAAACTGGATCTCCTGTCCGGCCACCCCGGTAGGCATCGCCAGTGCCTGCTGTACAACCAGCAGCAGCAGGGCTGCTCCATATTTCTGCATCGTGTCTCCGCTCATCAAGGACTATTGGCACCATCGCCACAACGCCACGATCATGCCTGCCCTCATTCGGTATTGCCAGCTGCAGCAGCAGCCCCGCCTGACCAGGCCCCCGACGCAACCAAGCCGCCCTTGGGCGGCT
>NZ_QAJS01000021.1:0-75063 GCF_003852595.1 Aquitalea sp. FJL05 | reverse complement strand
GGGCCTGGCCTGAGTGCCCACAAGCCGCCCAAGGGCGGCTTTGTTGTGTCGGGGGGGGGGCAGGCTAAGCAGTACTACTTCTGTAACAGATGGCGTGGTGACGTTACAATACGCAATCTTTGCTATCTTGGCCGCCAGCTGGCGGCGTTTCCTGCTGCTAGCCCAGAAAGACTCCCTTGGCCGAATTCCTGCGTAAACGATTGCACCTGTTTGTTCTATTGTGGCTGGGTGTGGCGCTCATGGTCGGGATTCAGTGGGCCATGTCCGAATATCAGCGCATACAGGAAGATTTTGATCGCAGCGCCAGGCTGGCACATGGGGTGGTTGCACGCAAGCTGGATCAGAATGAATCAGTTCTTGCCGCTCTGGATGCCCTGCTGATGACGCGGCAGAAATTTGACATGCCTGTTCTCAAGGCCTTTTCACATCAGATTCTTTCGCATTACTCCCAGCTGTATACCGTGGAATTTTTCCAGAATGTGACCCGGGATAACCGGCAAGCATTTCTGGATGAGATGCAGCAGCGTTTCGGCAAAACCTTTTTTATCCGTGATTTCGATATTGTGGGGCGTCGTAGCTGGGTGCCGGCGCCGGTGCGCGACCAGCATCTGGTCGTAACCATGATAGAGCCGGACATCCCGGCAGCCAGTTCGGTATATGGCTATGATGTGCTGCACGAGCCGCGCTTTGCGGCGGACATGCTCAAGGCGATGCAGAGTGGTCACAAGCTGGCATCGGCACCGTTTGATCTCTATGAGGGTGGGCGGGTTTACCTGCTGATGCAGCCGGTATTCCTGGGGGCGAATGGGACTGTTGGCGTCGCTGGTCGTGGTCAACTGGTCGGTGTGGTTGCGCTGGTGGTGTATTGTGAAAAATTGCTGAACATCTCGCCGGCTGAAGGTGTGCCGGCTGAGCTGGATTTGTCGATTCTGACTACGGACAGCAGCCGTGCCATTTTCAATGCCCATGGCAAGCATGCCGATGCCGGTCGTTGGTTGCCTACCTTGTCACGCCTGGAGCTGAGCCTACCGCTGGTGAGCGAGTCACAGCCTTTTGTGCTGCGGGTTGGCAAGGATGTATTGCTGAGTGATTTCAAGCTTGGTGGCTTACTGCTGCGTGAAGGGCTGATTTTGTCGCTGGTGATTTCGCTGTGGCTGATCTACAGCCAGCGGCAGGCGATGAAGAGGGCGCAAAGCCAGGCGGATGAGGCCATTTTCCTGCAGAGTGAGCGCGCAGCGGTAACCCTGAACGCAGTACACGATGGCGTGATCACCCTGGATCCGCAGCAAAACATCGAGATGGCCAATCCGATGGCACTGACCCTGTTGGGCATGAGCCGGGAGGAGGTGATAGGCCAGCCTTTCCTGAACGTATTCCGCTTGATTGGCGAGCTGTCTGCCGAGTTGGCAGAAGATCCGGTGAGCGAGTGCTATCGTGCCGCCCATACCGTGGAGTTGCCGGAGCGCATGCAGCTGGCAACCGCCAAAGGACATGTGCGGCTGGTGGAGGGGGCGATTGCGCCGCTGTTTTCGCGTAATGGCAATCTGACCGGCGTGGTGTGCGCGCTGCGTGATATGGGGCCGGTACGGCAACGTGCCGCTGAGGCGCTGGAGGCCAGCGAGCTGCGGGTGAAGGAACACCTGGAAAAGCTGTCGCATGTGGCGCGCCTGCATACTATGGGTGAAATGGCTTCCGGCATTGCACATGAAGTGAATCAGCCACTGACCGCCATTTCCAATTACTGCCAGGCCTCCTTGCAGCTGCTGGAGTTTGGTGAAGACAGCCGTCCGCAAGTGGAGTCTGCGCTCAGGCTGGCGGTGGCGCAGGCAGATCGTGCCGGGGAGATCATCAAACGTTTGCGGGCGCTGGTCAGCAAGCGGGCGATGGAAATACGGCTGATCGACCTCAACCAGGTGGTGGGAAACTGCATGTTCCTCGCCGAGTACGACCTGAAGGAGCGTGGCATCGAGATGGTGCAGTTGTTGTCGGTCTATCCGATGGCGGTGATGGCCGATAGCATCCAGATGGAGCAGGTGGTGCTGAACCTGCTGTCCAATGCCATGGATGCGCTACGCGACGAACCGGTGATGAAGCGCCACATCATCATTCATACCCGGCGCGAGGGTAAAAAGGCCATTCTGGAGGTGCGTGATACCGGGCGTGGCATCTCGCCGGAGTCGCTGGAGGTGCTGTTCCATCCCTTCTTCTCGACCAAGCAGAACGGCATGGGGCTGGGCTTGTCGATTTGCCAGACCATTGTCGAGCAATATGGCGGGCTGATCTGCGCTGAAAACATTCCGGCCAGCGGTGCCTGCTTCCGTATCGAATTGCCGCTGTCTCAGACGGTGACCGCGCCGGTGCAGGAGCCGTCCACCAGTTAGCCGGGCAATCAGACAGATAGACAAAGAGCCGCATGATGCGGCTCTTGTCGTTTGTAATCAGGCTGGATTTCAGCGTGGCTCGACTACCACCTGGGTGCGCTGGGCGCGTTCTTCACGCGGCGTGATGCCGAAATGGTTGCGGTAGGTGCTGGAGAAATGCGGGCCGCTGGAAAAACCGCAAGCCAGGCCGATCTGCACGATGGATTTGCTGGTCTGCTGCAGCAGCTGGCGCGCTCGGCTCAGGCGTAGTTCCAGATAATATTTGGATGGCACCGTGCTGAGGTACTGCTTGAACAGCCGTTCCAGCTGACGTCGCGACACGCCGACGTAGTAGGCGATGTCATCGGTGGTCAGCGGTTCTTCGATATTGGCTTCCATCAGGCTGACGGCTTCGGTCAGCTTGGGCTGGCTGCCGCCTATGCGGGTGGCCAACGGAATGCGCTGGCGTTCGTTACCAGGACGCACCCGTTCGATGCTGAACATTTCCGACAGGCGGGCGGTGAATTCATGACCATGCAGGCTGCCGACCAGCGACAGCATGAAGTCCAGCGTGGCTGCACCGCCAGCACAACTCATGCGGCTGCGGTCAATCTCGTACAGATTGGACGAGACGATGACCTCGTGGAATTCCTCGGTGAAGCGGCTGATTTCCTGCCAGTGTATGGTGGCGCGAAAGCCGTTCAGCAAGCCGGCGCGCGCCATCCAGTAGCTGCCGCAGCCAATACCGGCGATGGGTAGCTTGTCGGTGTGCAGGCCGCTGATGCTTTTGAGGAATTCGTCCAGATTGACTTCAATGGTGATGTCGTCGGCCAGCACGAACAGACCGTCCAGCTTGGGTGCATAGGCCAGCGGCAGGTCCACCGGCAGTTTCAGGCCGTTGGACATGGCAACCGGCAAGCCATTGAGCGAGAGCGGCAGGAATTCATACAGCTTTTTTTCGGCCAGCTGATTGGCCCGGGTCAGCACTTCGCTGGCAATGGCGAAATCGGCCATGGAAGCGTGTGGAAGCAGGAGAAAACCGTAGCGTAACGGTTTGGCAGCGTGCATTGGATGACCCATGTTTTCCAAAAAAAGTGAGCACTATACCAAAAAAGCAGGTCATGCCGTGGTTGGCATGGCGCTGCTATCTGACAGGCATTGTACGATTTATTTAAGACTGCCGGAGAGGAATTGTGCAAGCCGCTCACTTTGCGGATTGACCAGCACTTCCTTGGGGTTGCCTTGCTCTTCGATTTTCCCTTTGTGCAGGAAAATCACGTGGTTGGACACCTCGCGGGCAAAGCCCATTTCGTGGGTGACCACCACCATGGTGCGGCCTTCACGCGCCAGGTCCTGCATGACGCGCAGTACTTCGCCGACGAGTTCCGGGTCCAGTGCGGATGTCGGTTCGTCAAACAGCATCACCTCCGGTTCCATGGCCAGGGCGCGGGCAATGGCGACACGCTGTTGCTGGCCACCGGACATGTGAGAGGGGTATTTGCCCTCGACATCCTTCAGCCCCACCTTGTCCAGGTATTTGCGTGCGCGGGCAATGGCTTCGTCGCGGGAGAGGCCCAGTACGTGGATGGGCGCTTCGATGATGTTTTCCAGCACGGTCATGTGTGCCCACAGATTGAAGTGCTGGAACACCATGGCCAGTTTGGTGCGGATGCGTTCCAGCTGCTTGTGGCTGGCGGCACGCAGCGCGCCGGTTTTCTTGTCGGCGACCAGTTGCAGCTCTTCGCCGCCCAGCTGGATCTGCCCGCTATTGGGATGCTCCAGCATGTTGATGCAGCGCAGGAAGGTACTCTTGCCCGAGCCGGAGGAGCCGATGATGCTGATCACATCGCCGGCATGCGCGGTAAGCGATACACCCTTGAGGACTTCGTGGCTGCCATAGCTTTTGTGCAGGTCGGCAACGCGCAGTTTGATGTTGGTGGCTGGTGCCGCGTCGGTATGTTTCATGCTTGCAACCCTTGTTCTAAGGTTTCATCTGCCGCTGTGGGATGGCGGCCATTGCTGAAAGAGGGCGGCGCTATTGCCGCCCACGCTGTCAATGCTTGCGCGGGGCCAGATAGGCCAGCCAGCGTTGCTCTGCCTGCTTGAATAGCCAGACAAACAGAAAGGTCAGTGCCAGATAGATGGCACCTGCCACCAGAAACGGCTCGAACGCCATATAGGTGTCGCTGTAGATGCGGCGTGCCACGCCGGTGATGTCGGCCAGGGTGACCAGGCCGGCTACCGCCGTGCTTTGCATCATCATGATCACTTCGTTGCTATAGGCCGGCAGGGCACGACGCAGGGCAGACGGAATCACGATACGGCGCATCATCAACCATTTGCTCATGCCCATGGCACGTGCTGCCTCGATTTCGCCCCAGTGGGTGGTGCGAATCTGGCCGGCGATGATTTCGGTGGTATAGGCGGCGGTATTCAGGGTGAAGGCCAGAATGGCGCAGAACCAGGCATCCTGCAGGTATTGCCACATCCAGCTATCCCGTACCGCGTCAAACTGCGACAGGCCGTAATAGATGATGAACAGCTGTACCAACAGCGGTGTGCCGCGGAACACATAGGTATACAGCCAGACGCTGCCGGAGAGCAGGCGGTTTTTCGATACCCGGCCCAGTGCCAGCGGAATGGCCAGCAGCATGCCCAGCAGCAGCGATGCGCCCAGCAGTTGCAGCGTCATGACGATGCCGTCGCTGGTACTCAGCAGCGGCTGGCCATCGGCTCCGCCCAGAAAGGCCGGCAGCTTGTCCAGAATCAGGTGAAAGTCGATCACAGGCCGTTCTCCTTCAGACCGGTGGAATAACGGCGCTCCAGCATGCCCAGCAGGATGTTGGAAACGCTGGTGATCACCAGGAAGATCACCGCCACCAGCATGTAGACGGTAAACGGCTCCTGGGTATTGGACTTGGCTGCATCGGCGCGATACATCACGTCATTCAGGCCGATCACCGATACCAGCGCGGTGGATTTCACCAGTACCAGCCAGTTGTTGGTGAAGCTGGGCAGGGCGAAGCGCACCATTTGCGGAAAAGTGATGCGCAGGAAGATGCGCAGCGGCCCCATGCCATAGGCGGCACCGGCTTCCATCTGCCCCTTGGGCACCGCCATGATGGCGCCGCGAAAGGTTTCGGTCATATAGGCACCGAAAATGAAGCCCAGTGTCAGCACCCCGGCGATAAAGGGGTCGATGTCCGGTGCTGCCAGGCCCATGGCCGTGGCGGCATCGTTCAGCAGCATCTGCACGCCGAAGAACAGCAAAAACATCCACACCAGGTCCGGCACGCCGCGCACCACGGTGGAATACAGCTCGGCCAGCGTACGCAAGGCTTTGGACGGGGCCATCTTGAACATGGCACCGATCAGGCCCAGTACCACTGAAACGGCCAGCGATGCCGCTGCCAGCTTCAGCGTCAGCACCGCGCCGTCGAGGATGCTGGGAAGATATCCGTGTAAAAACATGTACTACCCCTGTGTTTCCCGGGAAGGGACGGTGACGGCAGCGGGCTGCCGTCACCACCGCAACGGTTTATTTGCCGTAGATGTCGAAGCTGAAGTACTTCTTCTGGATCTTGTCGTAGCTGCCGTCGGCACGAATCTGCTGCAATGCCTTGTTGATGCGGGCCAGCAGGGCCTGGTCGGTCTTGCGTACGGCGACGGCCGCGCCTTCACCGAAGTATTTCACCTCGTTGTATTCCGGGCCGGCAAATGCATAGCCCTTGCCGGACGGTGTCTTGATGAAGTCGGACTCACCCACGGCGGCATCGACAAAGCTGGCATCCACGCGGCCGGCCTTCAGGTCGAGGAAGGATTCCGGGGCCTTGGCGTAGGACACCAGTTTGGCACCCAGCTTCACCCAGTTGTCGCGGGCGTATTTTTCCTGGATGGACGAGCGCAGCACGCCGATTTTCTTGCCCTTGAACCAAGCATCGTTGATCTGGCTACCCTGTTTGGCAACCAGCCGGCTGGGCATGTTGTAGTACTTGTTCGAGAAGCTGACGACCTTCTTGCGCTCTTCGGTGATGTTCATCGAGGCGATGATGGCATCGAACTTGCGGGTCTGCAGGGCAGGGATGATGCCGTCGAAGTCTTGCGGCACCACTTCGCAAGTCACTTTCATGGCCGTGCACAGAGCCTGGGCGATATCGGGGTCGAAGCCCTTCATCTTGCCATCAGGGCCTTGCTGGGAGAACGGGGGGTAACTGGCGTCGGTGGCAAAGCGCAGGGTTTCGCTATGGGCGGCCGTGGTCATGCCGAGCGCGCACGCGCCCAGCACCATGAGGGACTTGAACATGGTTTCTCCGGTGAGTCTTGTCGTTGTTATGTGTGGCGATGCCTGCCGGCGAGCGTGTCGCCGGCAGGATAGGGCTAGACGGCAGGGCTTGCCGTGTTAGCCGCCGTAGACGTCAAAGCGGAAGTACTTGTCCTGTACTTTCTTATAGCTGCCATCCTTGCGGATCTGCTCGATGGCCTTGTTCAGGCGGCTGCTCAGTGCCTGATTGCCCTTTTTCACGGCGATGCCCGCACCCAGGCCGAAGTATTTCACGTCGGCGTAGTTGGGGCCGACAAAGGCGTAACCCTTGCCGCCGTCAGTCTTGAGGAATTCCTGTTCGCCTACCGCGCCATCAACGAAGACGGCATCAACGCGGCCGGCTTTCAGGTCGAGGAAGGATTCAGGTGACTTGGTGTAGGCCACGATGGTGGCACCGCTCTTGCCCCAGAAATCGCGGGCGAACTTTTCCTGGGTAGAGGCGCGCAGCACGCCGATCTTCTTGCCCTTGAACGCGGTCTGGGTGACCTGGGTATTGCTCTTGGCAATGATGCGGCTGGCGATGTTGTAGTACTTGTTGCTGAAGTCGACCGCCTTCTTGCGCTCTTCGGTGATCTGCATCGAAGACAGGATGGCGTCGAACTTATTGGCATTCAATGCGGGAATCAGGCCGTCCCAGTCCTGCGGCACGATCTGGCAGCTTACTTTCATGGCGGTGCACAGTGCCTTGGCCATGTCGATGTCAAAACCTTCCGGCTTGCCATCGGCCCCCTGTTTGGAGAACGGGGGGTAGTTCAGGTCTACACCAAAGCGGATGGTTTCGGCATGGGCGGCAAAACCGGACAGGCTGACTGCAACTGCAGCAGCAAAAATGACCTTCTTCATATGTGTCTCTGCTTCTCGCATGGCAAAGAAAGATCGTGCGATCTTTCTCATGGTCTTACTTTGTAAACCCGGCGTGGATGGGATGGCTGCCGTAACGGGTACGATAGCGCGGCCGGAACCTGTTGTTGTTATGCCTGCATACGCCTCCTGTGAAGACGCCAGGCAATGGTGGCAGGAAATGTCCAGCCCAACAATCAGTCGCATTTGCGGCGGATAGCCCAAAATTGCGAAGGGGCGCATTTTACCCCTATTTGTATTCAAAGTGAAACGTCATCAAAATCATGCACTTAACTATTGATTGTCGGATTGTATACAATGTAGGCTGTGCAAGCCATTTTGTAATTGGCTGTCGCATTGCTATAAGGCAAATAGTGGGAGAAAAACCAGCCCTGCCCATGCGGCGGGTTTTTCATGCTGCACTGCATCCCATCTTTCTGTAAGTCGGTGTCGCATTAAGGAAATCCCGATGGTAGCGGGGTTACTACAATGCCCCGACACAAACCGTGCATACAACAAGAGAAGCCCCATGTCGCTTACCAACAAGACCGAACTGGCGAGCCTGATTGCTGATATCCAGGCCGTTGCACAGAGCAAGCTTTCATCCAAGGAGACACAACAACTCGCCGGCTTCTTCCCGATCTACTTCGAAGAAACCGAGCATGCCGACCTGCGCCAGTTCTCGTCGCTGGACCTGTTTGGCGCCGCGCTGGCCCATTTCGAGTTCGCCCGCAAGCGCAGCCCCGGTCAGCACAAGGTACGCATCTATACTCCCGATTTCGAGCGCGATGGCTGGCAGAGTACCCATTCGGTGATTGAAGTCGTCAACGATGACATGCCTTTCCTCATCGACTCCATTTCCATGCTGCTGTCCCGCTACAACATCAATCTGCACCTGCTGGTGCATCCGGTGCTGTCGGTTGGCCGTGACAAGAATGGCAATCTGCAGGAAATCAAGCGTACGCAGGACCGCAGCCTGCCGCTGGAATCCTTCATCCACGTGCAGATCGACCGCGTCAGCGATGCCGCCACCCTGCACAAGCTGGAAAGCGAACTGAACCGCATCATCGCCGATATCCGTCTGCTGGTCAGCGACGAGCCGAAAATGCGCGAAGTGGTGGGCGAAATCGGCAAGGACCTGGCCAAGGTCAAGGGCGAACGCGCTGCCGAAGCCAAGGAAGCCGTGGATTTCCTCGGCTGGATGGCTGGCAATCATTTCCTGTTCATGGGCTATTGCGACTACGACCTGGTCAAGCGCGATGGCAAGGACAGCCTGAAGATCGTCAAGGATTCTGGCCTGGGCATCCTGCGCGACCAGGGCGACAAGGAATACTCCGCCAGCTTTGAAACCCTGCCGCAAGAACTACGCGAGCTGGCGCACCTGCCGCAGCTGATCATCCTGAACAAGTCGCAAACCCGCTCCATCATCCACCGTCCGGCCTATGTCGACTTTGTCGGCATCAAGCGCTTCAACGACAAGGGTGAAGTGATCGGCGAGCGCCGCTTCCTCGGCCTGTACACCGCCAGCGCCTATCAGGCTTCGCCCAAGGACATTCCGCTGGTGCGCCAGAAAGTGGCCAATGTGGTGGCCAACTGCGACTACGTGGACGACAGCTACAAGGCCAAGACGCTGGGCTTCGTGCTGGAAAGCTATCCGCGCGACGAGCTGTTTGAAATCCCGGCCGATGTGCTGGGCCCGATTGCCGAAGGCATTGTCAGCCTGCAGGAGCGCCCGCGCGTGCGCCTGTTTGTGCGCAAGGACCGCTACCACCGTTATGTGAGCAGCCTGGTCTACGTGCCGCGTGACAGCTTCAATACCGAAGTGCGCCTGAAAATCGAAAAAGTGCTGATGACTGCCTTTAATGGCAATTCGGCCGAGTTCAGCGTGCAGATCAGCGACAGCTCGCTGGCGCGCGTGCATTACATCATCCGTACCAATGCCTCCAAGCTGCCGGCCTTCCGTGAATCGGACATCGAGGCGGAAATCGCCCGTCTGGTGCGCGGCTGGGTAGAAGAAATGCACCAGCAGCTGGTGGAAATACATGGCGAAGAAGCCGGCAACCTGCTGTTCAAGCGTTATCGCACTGCCTTTCCGGTGGCCTACCGTGAAGAATTTGCCGTACGCAACGCTGTGCTGGACGTACAACTGCTGGAATCTGTTTCTGCCGGTCACCCGCTGGCGATGAAGCTGTACCGTCCTTTCCATCGTGGCAATCAGGCGTTCAACCTGAAGCTGTTCCGCGAAGGCGAGCCGATGAGCCTGTCCGCCAGCCTGCCCATCCTGGAAAACATGGGTGTCAAGGTGAGCGACGAGCATCCGTACCGCGTGGAGCGTGAAGACGGCTCCTCGGTGTGGATCAGCGATTTCGGCCTGGACGTAGGTGCCTTCTTCGAGCAGATGTCGGTAGACGCAGTACAGAAAGACTTCCAGGAACTGCTGGCCCAGGTGTTTGCCAAGCGCTGCGAAAACGACGGTTTCAACCGTCTGGCGCTGATCGCCGGCCTCGACTGGCGTGAAATCTCGCTGGTGCGCGCACTGGCCAAGTATCTGCGTCAGGGCGGCCTCACCTTCAGCCAGAGCTATCTGGAACAGTGCGTGGCCAACTATCCGGAAATCACCCGTCGTCTGGTGGCGCTGTTTGTGGCGCGTCTGGACCCGGCCAATGCCGATGATGCCCGCGCCGATGCCCTGCTGACCGAAGTGAAAGAGCAGCTGGACAATGTGGCCAATCTGGACGAAGACCGTATCCTGAACGGCTTCCTGGCGGTGATTCTGGCGACCCGTCGTACCAACTTCTGGCAGAAGGATGCAGCGGGCGAGTTCAAGTCCTACATCTCCTTCAAGCTGGAATCCAACCAGATTCCTTTCCTGCCGCAGCCGCGGCCGATGTTTGAAATCTGGGTGTACAGCCCGCGTGTGGAAGGCGTGCATCTGCGCGGTTCCAAGGTAGCGCGTGGTGGCCTGCGCTGGTCCGACCGCATGGAAGACTTCCGTACCGAAGTGCTGGGTCTGGTGAAGGCGCAGATGGTGAAGAACTCCGTCATCGTGCCGATGGGTTCCAAGGGCGGCTTTGTCGGCAAGCAACTGCCGGCACCGAGCGACCGCGAAGCCTTCCTGGCGGAAGGCATTGCCTGCTACAAGATTTTCATCTCCGCGCTGCTGGACCTTACCGACAACCTGGTGACCGGTCAGATCATTCCGCCCAAGGACGTACGCCGTCTGGACCCGGATGATCCGTACCTGGTGGTGGCTGCCGACAAGGGCACGGCAACCTTCTCCGACATCGCCAACGGCATTTCCGAATCCTACGGCTTCTGGCTGGGCGATGCCTTTGCTTCCGGTGGTTCGGCCGGTTACGACCACAAGGGTATGGGCATTACCGCCCGCGGTGCCTGGGAATCGGTCAAGCGCCACTTCCGTCATCTGGGCATCAATACCCAGGAGCAGGATTTCAGCGTGATCGGCATTGGCGACATGGCTGGCGACGTATTCGGCAACGGCATGCTGCTGTCCGAACACATCTGCCTGAAGGCTGCGTTCAACCATCTGCACATCTTCCTGGACCCGACTCCGGACGCCAAGACCAGCTTTGCCGAACGTGCGCGCCTGTTCAATCTGCCGCGTTCCAGCTGGTCTGATTACAACCGTGAGCTGATTTCCAAGGGCGGCGGCATTTTCGAACGCTCGGCCAAGTCCATTCCGCTGTCGGCTGAAGTCAAAGCCTGGCTGGAAACCGACAAGGACAGCATGGCGCCGAACGAGCTGATCCATGAAATCCTCAAGGCCAAGATCGACCTGCTGTACAACGGCGGTATCGGTACTTACATCAAGGCTTCCACCCAGAGTCATGCCGACGCCCGCGACCGCGCCTGCGATCCGGTACGTGTCAATGGCAACGAACTGCAAGCCCGTGTGGTGGCCGAAGGCGGTAACCTGACTTGCACCCAGTTGGGTCGTGTCGAATTCGCGCTGTGCGGTGGACGTATCGCCACCGACGCCATCGACAACTCCGCTGGTGTGGATTGCTCCGACCACGAAGTCAACATCAAGATCCTGCTGGGTGCGGTGATGCAGGCTGGCGATATGACGCTGAAACAGCGTAATGAGCTGCTGGCCGAGATGACCGACGAAGTGGGCCATCTGGTGCTGCGCAACAACGTGCTGCAAACCCAGATCCTGGCGATCAAGCGTCTGGAAGCGGCGTCCATGCTGTCTACCCATGCGCGCATGATTTCGCACATGGAAAAGACTGGCGAGCTGAACCGCGAAATCGAATACCTGCCGTCGGAAACCCAGATCAACGAACGCCGTCTGGCGCGTCAGGGCCTGACCGTACCGGAAATCGCCGTTCTGCTGGCTTACAGCAAGATTTCGCTGGATCAGGCCATCCTGGCGACCGATGTGCCGGATGATGCCGACTTCCTGCCGGTACTGGTCAACTACTTCCCGCAGCCGCTGCAACAGCGCTTTGGTGCGCAGATGCAGCAGCATCAGCTGCGTCGCGAAATCATTGCCAACCAGCTGGCCAACCAGATCATCAACCGCATGGGCACCACCTTCGTGTTCCGTCTGCAGGAAGAGTCGCCGTTCTCTGCTGCCGACATCGCCCGTGCCTGGTGGATTGCCAGCCGTGTGTTCGATGCCGATACCCTGTGGGGTCGCATCGAGGCACTGGACAACCAGGTGCCGGCCGACCAGCAAATGGAAATGATGGTGCTGGTGCGTACCCTGATCGAGCGCGTCACCCGCTGGGTGCTGCGTAACAAGCGTCCGTTCACCTCGGTGAATGCCGTGATCGAACAGTACGCCGGCAAGGTGCAGGCACTGCTGGCACGTCTGCCGGCACTGGTGGATGCCAAACAGTACCCGGCCGTGGCCGAGCTGGAAGCCCGCCTGAGCCTGCCGAACATGCCGCAGGAGCTGGCCAGCGTGCTGGCGCGTCTGGAGTTTGCCGTACCGCTGATGGACATCATCGAAATCAGCGAAGGCGGCGAACTGTCGCTGGACGAAGTAGCGCAAAACTACTTCCAGCTGGGACGCAATCTGCAACTGGACTGGCTGCGCGACGCCATCACCGGCCTGCCGCGTGACAACCGCTGGCAGTCGCTGGCCCGCTCGGCGCTGCGTGACGACCTGTATCGCCTGCATCGCAAGCTGGCCAAGCTGGCGCTCAGCGAAGCCTCCGGTGACAAGGCCTTTGCCGATGCCTGGCTGACCAAGCGTCGCAGCGAGCTGGAACTGTGCTACCAGATGTTTGCCGAGCTGCAGTCCTTCAGCGTGCTGGATCTGGCCATGCTGTCTGCTGGCATGCGTGAGCTCAACAACCACCTGCTGGCCTGATTCATCGGTCTTGCAGTATCAAACCGGCCCTGCGGGGCCGGTTTTTTTACGTCCATCAGCCGAAAATGCAGGAGGATTTGCGCGAAGCGGCGGACGGCGGCAGGCAAATCCGGCTATCATCCGCACTTGACTCCGGCATCTATCGTGCCGAACAGACTGGAATGACAAGATGCAGAACACACAGGCCGATGCCTCCGCCCGCGATGCGGAACAAGCCTGGCGCAAGGCCAAGCAGCTGGAGCAGGCGCTGATTGAATTACTGCAGCAGGCCTTGCCGGCCAGCGGGCTGTGTACCGTGGGCAAGCCGCTGACCGAGCAGCAAAAACGCGGAGAATCCCGCCAGGCGCTGTGCTGCAGCCTGCCGCTGCTGCAAAAGAAAAAGCGCAAGGACACCATCGTGGCCTTTCTCGACTTCCAGATCAGCCTGGCGGGTGACGGTGTGCCAAGGCGGGGGCTGAGCGGGGAGGGCGAACCGTTTGGCCCGGTGCTGCATATTGCGCACTGGACCTGTGAATTCAGCTTCGATTACGACGCCTATGTCGGCTTCCCCGCCACTGGCTGGCAGCCGTGGGTGAATCAGGCCGGGCGTCTGCTGCGTTGGGAAGATTCCGAGTCACCGTTTGGTGATGAGTGGACCTACAGCCTGCGGCTGGATGCGCTGAGCGCCGACGAAGGCCTGCTGCGCCAGGTGGTATTGCAGCCGGTATTGGCGCTGCTGGAAGGTGCGTCAGCAGAGCAGGCGCTGCCAGATGAGCTGCCAGGCCTGATTCGTTATGTCGATGTGCCGGCGGCGGACGGCTTGCAGGATCTGCGCGTGCAGACCTGAGCTTGCTACTGGCCTGCTAAAGAAAAACCCCGCAAACGGTTTGCGGGGTTTTTTGTTTTATGGCATGGCTTGCTGTTTATCGAAGATTGACGGTCAGCCATACGCCCGCAGCGGCAAGCCCAATCCCGAGCCAGGCAAGCCCAGGCATGGACTCCCCTAGTAGCATCTGCGCCACAATGGCTGCACATGGCGGGACCAGGAAAAAGAGTACTGATACCGTGGCCGCAGGGCGATGCCGGACAAGATGGAGAAGTAGCCCAATCGCAATGAGCGAGTTGCCGATCACCAGATAAGCTAGTGAAAATAGCATGTCACTACGCCACTCGATATGTCCAGACTCCAACCACATGGCGAGTGGTGCGATCAGCAGCAGTCCTACGTTAGTCTGTATCAGTGTGGCGGAAATCGGGTGCATGGAAGCTGAAGTTTTCTTCTCATATAACACTCCCAGAGTCATGCCAGCCAGGGCAATGCAACTCAGCGCAATGCCCTGCCACGGCGTTGATTCAATGGCCGATTTTGACAGGATGACGATAGCCGCACCAGCAAAGCCCAAACTAAGTCCGTACCACTGCTTACTTGAAACGCGCTCTTTGATCCAGATTGGCGAAATCACGGCAACCAGAATGGGTTGCAAGGAGACAATAAGCGCCAGCGCTCCGGCAGATAGCCCTGCCCTGAGTGCAAGATAGATTCCGCCAAAGTAGATGACTTGGATGCAAATGCCGATCACGCAAATGTTCAGCCAGTCACGGCCGTGATGCGGAGCTGGTAAGCGGAATCCAAGCTGGATGGGCAAAAGAATGGCGACGACACAGCCATAACGTAATGCTAGGAAAGTAAGCGGTTCGATATGCTGCAAACCAATTTTTACCACAGCAAATCCAGTTGCCCACAGTAAAAGAAACACAATGGGGGCTGCCACATCCAGCATGACTCGATGCTGCATCAATAGCGTAAAGCGTCGAAATGCTGATGTGGGCAGTGACATGGCACTTTCCTTGGATGTGCATGGATCGGTCCGTTGCTGCCCTTATTTGAAAAATAGGTGTTGCCCTACATGACAGATACTCAGCTCGGGCAATAAATCTAAGTGGCTTTGCCTACCGTGTAAGCTGGCAGATGTCATGGCTTGAGTGTGAAATCCTTGGGCTAGGCCGACGTAGCCTGGCCTCAGGCGGGGATTGCGCATGAGGGGTCATGAGGGGTTCGGCCAAGTGCCCGATCTCCTCCATGCTCATTGCTGCAAGTCTTGCCCGGCAGTCGCAGGCGCTATGGCTGAGCTGGAGCCGGTTCGCTGCTGTAGAGCAGGGTGGGTACGCTACTTCCGGGGAAGTCAAAAGGCCCGCAGCAATGCAGGCCAGCCTTTTGCAGCACGCGTGCCGATGCCAGATTGTCGGCATTGATATAGGCCACCACCCGCTCCAGCCGCAATTGTGTCAGGCCATACTGCACACAGGCAGCCGCAGCCTCGCTGGCATAGCCCAGCCCGCGCCATGTCGGCAGCATGGTATAGCCCACATCAACATCCGCCAGCCCTTCGCGCCGGATCAGCCCGCACATGCCGACGGGCAGATCATCATCCAGCCGTTCCATACACCACAGCCCGATGCCGTGCTGTGCGTAGCTCACCAGAGGGCCACGGCTGATGTAGTGGCCGGCATCTTCCAGCGTATGCACGCCACGATCCGTCACATTGCGGATGAAATCCGGGTCCGTCAGCAGGGCCAGCACCAGCGGTGCATCCTGCATGGTGAATTCGCGCAGCCGCAATCTGGGGGTAAAAATGGGTAACATGATTTGCTTTGCATCTGGACAAGGTGCCGGCCAGTTTACTGCATGGCGATCATGCTGCGATCAATTCCGCCCATATGACGTCAAGCGTGGCAGCGACTGCAGCAACTCCCGGCTCGGCAAGCAGTTTTTTTGTTGGCATCTTGCCAAACGCAGACAGTGCCTGTATTATCGCCCTCTCTGTTGCAGCACTGCAGCAGCCATCTGGAGAGGTGGATGAGTGGTTTAAGTCGCACGCCTGGAAAGCGTGTTTAGGGTAATACCCTAACGGGGGTTCGAATCCCCCCCTCTCCGCCAGATATCTACATTAAAGCCCTGATTATTCAGGGCTTTTTTGTTGTCTGTTTCACTTGTCCTGCATAAAAACCTGCATTAAATTTCTCTCCTAAACTGAGCACTTTCTGATGATGGCCGTTTTGCTCAACCTGATGCGCAGCCTGTTTCCAAGATTTGGCAGGTTGTGAGTAGATCCAGCAGAGCGGCTATCAATGCTTGATGGAGTGTTCTGTATCTTAAGTGAGCGTGAATCCAATTGACTCTGCTCGGCTTCCTTGGCGGTGTTGACACCGATTGGCAAGCTGGGGTGGCAATAGCCACCCCAGCTTGCCAGCAGTAACAGATATTGTCTTTAATCTAATAAGATGTTTCGTTTTCTAATCTTTTCTGTGATGTATGTTTCTTTTTCAGCCTCTGCTTTTATTAATACCTCTATTATTTCTGCCCTGCTTAGATCATATTTCTTTGACAAGCCGTCAAGAAGGTAAACTGTATTTTCAGAAAGAACAAAGTTATATTGTTTTTTGCCGATCATGTTTTGACGGTACTTGCGTTGGCGCCATGCTAATTTAATTTTTTCAATTGATAATTCTATCCAGTCTTCATTTTGGGCTATTTGCTCGAAAAGCTGAATAAGGTCAGAGATGTTTCTTACTGCAGGTCCGTGCTGAATTTGATAATGGGTGTGGTCTCTTATCCATATCCAGGCGAATTGACATCTTTCATCTTCTTCATCATTCTTAAACCAATCAAAAATCCTATCTTTTTCTTGCTGCACATTCCATGCGCTTTTTGCATTTTCAATTATATTTAGTTTTGATCTGTTGTCAGTGTTAAGTGCATCAATTAAAGATATGACCCGATCTCTCCCTGTTAAAAGGGTCGGCATTAAATTTTTGTTGCAATTTAATATGCTGCAGAAATATCCAGTAAGCCATTTTACTTGCCTTTCATCATCGGTTATCCAGGTTAAATATATATCAGGAAGAAAGCCATTATTTGCATAATTTATGGCGGCAATTTTAAATTGCGGCTCGTTTTCAAGTATGTCGGCCATTTTCTTTCTTATTTTGGGGCCGTATTCATCGCTGTTTAACCTAGGGTTTAGCATGTTTAGGAAAATCCATAGCCAGTTTTCAAATCGGCTATTGGTTTTATCTCCGCCAAAAATTTGCGCTAACTTATCATCTCTAATTGTTGACATGATGTGTCTCTAGTAGATATCTAGTAGTAATCTAGATTATTTAGTGAATAATTTAAGATGTTTTATTGAGTAGTTCAATATGTTTAATAGTATATTCTTAGTAGTAAAAATTTAGCAATGTCTATTTTTTACTTGGCTTGTATGCAGGTAGGCACTTCTCGTACTCGAGATAGCGCTGTTTTTTTGGCCGTTTTCTTACTATTTTTTCAGGATTGCTCAGGAAGTTCTTATTTGAGGGGCTTGAGGAAACTCTAGTTTGCTTGCTAATCGCGGCGATATAGGCTTTGGGCTGTTATTTGATGTAAGTCAAAAAAATACAACGGTTGCACATGTTCTGGACTAATACGTAAGGTAACCAAAACATGAAAATTTTAAGACTTAATGCAGTCATGGAAATGACTGGGCTGCCGCGATCGACTATCTATCTATACATGAAACAGAAAGTATTTCCTTCGCAGGTAAAGCTGGGGGCGCGTTCGGTGGGATGGCTGGAAGAGGAAATTTGCAGTTGGATTGAAGAGCGGAAATGTGAGCGGGCCTGATCGGCCCGTTTTTTATTTCTACGTTCTGATATTTTTGCAGAGTGAAATTGTGGGGGTGGGTGAGAGTTTCCTGGTGGGTTGCTGCTAGATGATGCATCTTTCCCCAAAGCTTTTTGTAATTTTATTTCTAGGTAGTAGATATATTAAAGACTAAAGCTAGTATGAATTGCAGTCTCAGGTTATGTGATTGCATTTATCCAGCTGTGGATGGTGTGGCATGTTAGCTAATAAGCTAGAAATTAGATGAAAATATTTACTAGATTGCAAGGTGTTAGCAACCTACTTGCTTGGACTTGATTTTTGAGGTGCTTATGAGTACTAGACTTAGAAATCCGTATAATACTAATCAAAAATTATTTGAAGAGAACTGGTTTAATGGCTTGCCGGTGTACTTGAGGCGAGGTCCGCTGGTGTTGGAATATCTGGAGAAGCTGTATCAAGTAATACATATGGCTTTTTCAAGTAGCTCCCGTGTATTTGCTTTTCGTGTGGAATTACGGTTTCCGGAAGGAACTGCTTGCGATGAGGCTGCGTTAAGCAACCATGTATTGGTTAAGTTTATTGCCTCTTTCCGGGAGAAGATCAGCTACAACCGTAGCTGTGCTACTGCTCTTGATCCATATGCGCATGAGGCAATGCTGCGCTATGTGTGGGCGAGGGAAGTAGGGGAGTGCGGGAGTGTGCATTACCATTTGCTGATCATGCTGAATGGTCATGCTTTCCATACCCTGGGTGATTTCAACTCTGAGCAGTCCAACAACTACCACCGGGTACATGAGGCCTGGGCAAGTGCGTTGGGCTTGAGTAGAGAGGAGGTGAGTGGATTGGTGCACTTTCCTCAGAATGCCGTGTATCGGGTCAATAGGGGGGATCAGGTAGGTCTGGAGCAGCTGTTTTATCGTGCTAGCTACCTGTGCAAGGCGGATACCAAGGTCTTTGGCAACGGATGGCATGGATTTGGGGCAAGTAGGGGTTAGCAGACCTATCTTAAGTGCTGGAGCAGGCCGAACTGGTGGCCTGCTCCAGACTTCGCGGAGGTAAATTTGTACGTTACCAGGACGACTGGTGTACGTATTCAAATGTTCTGCCTGGCAAGTTCTTCAGCCTCCTGCCTTGAAAAACCGCCATCGTACTGTAGGATCGCGGCCCGTTCTTCAAAGCGTTCGTCTGCATCGGAGACGATTCGGAATGTGCTTTGGCATTCCCTGTCAAAGTTTGCTGGGGCGCTCGATGTAGCAGGCGGTACTACACTACCAGGTGTGCGTCGACTTGTTCCAAGGCAGACCGACTCGGCTTCACTACACAGCTGCAGGAAGAGTGTTTGTAGATCTTGTTTGGGGTGGAATTCCCAGCATTGCCCCTTTTTATTGAACTGGCCACCATAGCGGTGAGCCAAGTTCATGATCTTGGAAAAGGCTGGCTTGGCTGTAAAACCATGCACTTTGAGAGAGACTCGGCGGATGTTACGTCCGATACGCACCGTGCAGTCTTCCAGGCGCAATCGGAAGTCATCTACGTCCTGAAGTCTTGCCCAAGCTGCATTTCGCTTTTGCTCCGCTAGCGCTTTTGCTTCCATTTCGGCTAGCAGAAAAAGTTCTTCCTCATGTCGCTTGGCATGCGTGTCTGCTTCTAGCTCAATCAGTTGTCGTTTGGCCGCATCATCGCCAGCATGACAGAGCCATTGCGCCAGATGATAGTTGGCGAATAACCGACGTTCTAGCAACGTCGTGATGGACTCCATCGGCACGAACGCGATATCTGCGATGTCAATCTCTAGAACGGAGTAGCCCTGCTGCTTCAGCCATGCCGCCTTCTCTGTATCGACCTCGTGCGTATTGCGGATTTCGATCGCTAAGGGATGGCCATCCAGCAGAGCCAACACGTCTGGCCGACGTATCCCATCTTGCGGGTTGTTGCCGTAAATGGTTTTCTCCGTCACGCAACCGGTTAGCACCTGTACGCCGGAGCCCTGAACGGTTACCGCTATCTCTTCACTCCATACTTGCTTCTCGCCATGGAGCATTTTCCTGAAGCTGCGCTCTGGGACGTAAACCTGCTGTCGCTCTTCGATCAATTGCTTGGCCATACGGTGCACTGCCGCTTCCGCTGCATGTTGGCAGTTGCTGTCTTTGTGGTGTGCGAAGTGCCATGCTCGAACTGTCCCTTGCTTTGCTTGCAAGGGGGCGGAGCAGGCGGAACAGATACATTCGCAAGCCAGACCATTTGCCACTGAACTTGCGTCAACCATACGTTGAGTAGGAACATGCCATCCAAATGGAATGCCATGTTGTTTGATCTGCCGCTCATGTTGCATTTGGGTTCTCCTCGTCAAGTAACGAAGGTCACCTTATGGCTGTGATGCGTGCTGCTGTAGTCAGATTGAGTAATTTTAGGGTCAGTCTAGGTGGGGAAAATGATTAAAAATCATGGTGTTGGTGATACTTCTGTTTGCTACTCGGCTGATGATTACGTTCAGGTCGCCAGGGTTTTGCAAGACGCCATTCCGCGTGATCGTCGGACTCAATGGAGTGGCAAGATCATGGATTATCTGGCCAAGCAAACAGAACATGCCTGCGTTGATGGTCAAGAGGTGCCCCAGATCTCGACCAAGGAGATTCATATGGATCTGGAAGGGAATCCGAACCAAGAGCCATCCGCTTGGTTGAGTCCATTGTGGAAGGAAATAGAGAAGCAGCGCTATCCTGAAATTGTTGAGAAGTTGCAGAATTTGTGCCGCCAGACGGGTCTGCCTGGCTACCCTGTTATCACGAAGCTTAGTGGAAAACCTGCACTTTATTGCCTTGAAATTCGGCCATTGCCCGAAGTGGCCATTACGGCAGAGACCCCAGATGCATCGATACCTGTAGGCACTATCCGGTATGAGCGTGACCTTTCATTAACCCTGTCGTGGATCGGTCGTATTTTTGCTAATCAAGGCATGCAGTGGACAACTGCTAAAAGGCTGAGTTTTGTGTCATTGAATTTGTTGGTGTTGATCGTCTTCCTCGGCTGGGAATGTCTTGTATTTTTCTATCTATGGTTCCGGCGTGTGCCGATTACAGGGCAAGACCTCTTAGTTGTTCTACTCGCGATCATTGCCCCATATGGCCTTTATACACATTTCAGGGATACTTTCGCGCTGTTTGAAGACCGGATTGTCATCGCCCCGGAATGGATGCTTGCCTGGAAGGAGTTCGGTGCAACGGTGGAAATCAAGCGGGCAGCAGATCTCGGATCTCCATCTACGATCCATGTGTATCGCTATACCGCGACTTGCCCTGTCTGCGGCTGGATGATCAAGCTGGATAAGGGAGGTTCCGACTTCCCTCGACGGATTGTTGGACGCTGTGAAGAAAATCCAAGGGAGCATGTGTACTCTTTCGATCGGAGTACGCTACGAGGATACTCCCTAACATCCAAGGGCTAGCACTGACTAAGGGCCAAAATGGGATGATTAGCTACCCTGTATGACCTCCATCAGGTAACCAGTTAGTCTGCAGATCGGCCAAAGCCGCCGTCTGGGTCGCAGGCTTTGTCAGACAGCATTGCATCTCTCAACGGCCATTCGAATGTATCTACAAGCTCGGGAGCAATTCAACTAGAAAGGAGCGGGGGAAGCGGTTCGGTAACAATGCTCTGCTAGGGTTGATTTATCTGGCGAGCTTGAAAATCCCTACTAGGATAGGGAGTACAATCATTGTAAGACTCTGGTTGTGTGGAATTGAACTTGCACCGCTTTTACTCAAAAAAAAATAGCTACGGATAGGTAATCCCTGATGAAAATCTCACAGCGCCTTTTGCTTCTTATAGCCATCGCTTTCGCATCGCTCATCGGAACTGGTGGGTACAGCCTCTATGTACAAGCTCAGCTAGCAGCCACTGCCCAAAATTTTGCTTCCAGTGATGTGCCGAGCCTGATCACCATCGATAAGTTCAGCAATGCTTTTGATGGAGTTCGTCTCTCTGGACTGCAGGATCTTTCTGCACTCACTGATGCAGATCGTGCCGCAGCAAAAGCCAAGGTGACTCAGGAGTACGATGCAGCCAAGGCTGCTTTGAATGAATATGCAAGTTTGGTGAATGATGATGAAGACCGGGCGCTGTACAACCAGGAAATTAAGCTACTGGATCAGTACCATGCAGCCATCGGTCCCATGCTGGCTGCCGCAGAGAGAAATGACATCCAGGAGGCGATGAAAATCCGGGCTAACAACGTTAGCCCCATCGGTGCAGAACTGCGTAAGACAATCAAAGCTCATGTCGAATACAACAAGCGATTTATCGACAAGGAGGTAAAGATTGCGGAAGAGCTGATCAGTAATGCGAAGCTACTCACGATCCTTGTGGTGGCGGTATTGCTGGTTGTGCTGGCGACATTTGCTTGGCTGACACACCGCGCAATCATGTATCCCCTGAGCCAACTGAATCAGACCATGGCCCAAGTAGGAGAGCAACTCAACTTTACCTTGGCTGTTAAAGTGCACAATGAAAACGATGAGATTGGTAGTACCGCAATCGCTTTCAATACCCTCATTGATCGCATCCGCAGCAGCTTCATCAGCATCCAGAGTAACTGCAGTAAAGTGAGTAGCTACTCCGGAAGTCTCAAAGAAGCAGCTAACCATGTATCGATTGCGACATCACAGCAGAATGAAGCCTCTGCTGCCATTGCAGCCACCATGGAAGAGTTGACCGTCAGTATCAATCATGTTGGTGACCGCGCAGAGCACAGCAACAAACAAACCGAAGAGGCAAACCGCCAAGCAGGAAACGGCCACGAGGTGATTGTGAAGGCCGTCGATGAAATCAACTCGATTTCGACCACCGTTGACCAAGCACATACCAGTCTCAGTGAGCTGGCCGAGCAAAACAGAAAAATTGCTGACTCCGTCAGTAGTATCAAAGACATTGCAGACCAGACCAACCTACTGGCATTGAATGCTGCCATTGAGGCGGCCCGAGCTGGCGAAACCGGTCGTGGATTTGCGGTCGTTGCAGACGAAGTGCGTAAACTGGCAGAGCGGACGACTGTTCTGACTGGGGATATTGATAAGGTGATTCGTGGTGTGACAGAGTCGGCAGATAAAACCACGCAGCACATGACCCAGGCACACGGCTTCGTCGCATCCGGAGTGGTTCGGGCAGATGCTGCGATGAGTGCTATTGGCGAGATCGGCCGCTCTTCTGGGGCTGCCCAGCAAATGGTATCGGAAATTGCTGATGCTATTCGTGAGCAGGCCAGTGCTTGCAACACGATTGCCAGCCAAGTCGAAAAAATTGCCCAGATGGCAAATCAGGCCAGTACCGCATCCTATGACACAGCCACTACGGCCCAGAGTCTGGATACCGCAGTAACTGAAATGAACAAAGCAATCAGTCGATACACACTGTGAACTTGGGTTAATCCTCGTACACGAGGACCGGCACCATAGAACAAACCCCGCGTCTTTTGCGCGGGGTTTTGCATTCCTGCGGTACCGACAACCTGACCGTCAGACAGCTAGCCCATCGACAAGCCCATAACCCATGTCCTTTGCTGGCTGCGCCCATGCCAAGGCAAGCTGGGAAGCGTACATTCAAGAGTTGGCGCTGGTGCCCTGCGAGGTGACATGGTAGGCCGTCCATCAGACATTGGTCGTAAGGCAACTTCCTAGTACTGACCTGACACGAACACCGGTAAGGTCACGTAAAACTTACCCAGCTCAAGGCGTGCAAATAGGTGTTGTAGGAAATTTCTGTCATGGAACAGCTCGTGATCAGCCCCGGATTTTGCCCACCAAGCATCATCGCTCACACAAATGAGTCACTCCGCCACATTCCATCCGGCCAGTACACCATCACGGGCCTAAGTATTGGCTCTAATGGGGAACGCTTTCTAACACCTCAGCAAGGGGATACATCCTACTTGGTAGACGAAGCTTTTCTCGACTGGGTCAGCACGACATCATTCTCCTGCGGACCTTGATGACCTCATGATCCGTGCAATCTGTGCCTCGGCTTCAAGAGCAGACACTACCCCTTCTGCGTCCTGCAAGCACAGCTCTCTCCCGAACCTAATCATCATGTTCATTTCAAGAGGGGTGAGCTTAGGAGAGATTTCTGACAATGCCTGAGCAAACGCAACTGCCAACGCATAAGGACGACCCGCACGTTGCGAAGGTACTTTCGTATCTGCCATCAGGGTAAGGATGTCTGCAACATTCATGGCCGCCTCCTTTTCTTTTGTTATGGCACACCAGATGATTGGTTGCTGATCACTCAGAGACGCGGGTAGCCGTATAGCTACTGAAACCTGGCTCACCTAAACTAAAAGAAAAGGGACCGTGCCATGAACGAATCAAAGATCCTGCTCGTTGAAGACGATGCACTATCGGCAATGCTGATGAAAAAGAGGCTTGGCAACACAGCAAGACTCCTACACTGCGCCACACCCCAAGAGTTTCTGCAAAGCGCAATCGGCTTTGCGCCAGACATCATCCTTATGGACATCGAGCTTGGTGCCGATATGTCTGGCTTTGATCTTGTCGAGTGGTACAGACAGCAGAAGGGAGCAGCGCAGATTATCTTCATCTCGTCATACGAAACGGCTGAGGTTCTTGCCCGCATCTACGCCTGCGGTGGCAATGACTACATTCTCAAGCCGCCACGCCTGGACGTTCTGGAGGCAAAGATTTTGGAAGCACTGGAGTGGCGCATGATGGATGCCATGCAGCCGAGAGGGGAATAGATACGATCGGGCGAAGTACCAACACGGTCCCCAATAGGGGTTTGAGTGCTGGTCTCCGTAGACCTGCGTTTCGATGAAGGCTGACATACCCGTCCTAGCCGGAAGGGCTGCTTCCCGGTGCATTCCCGACCGACTCTTTCGGCCCTTCTAACGGCGGCTATGGCCGAATTGCCGGCTACCAAGCTGACTTACTGACAGGTGGTCGGCCTAAGCGGTCAGTTGCATTTGCCTCCCTTGCGTTCCGCTTTCATTAGGAAACCGGCCACCAAACTGACCGGTTCATAAAAGAACAATGCAATCCGTGGATTACCTGACACCTTGTCATGAACCAGGCTCAGCAACCGTCATGGTAAATATCAGCAAGCCATCGCCATGATTAGCGTAATGATGCGGTGCATCGGTACGGGCCACCGCAGCATTGCCAGCGCTTATGGTTGTCACCGTATCTGCCACGCACAATTCCAATACGCCTTGTTCAGCATGGAACAGTTCAAATGTGCCATGCGGGTGACCAGGGGAGGTAAATACCTCTCCAGGGTGCATTTCCCAGCGCCACAACTCCACCATGTCCGGGCCACTGGTTCCTGCCAGCAAACGTGCGCTGCCTCCTGCGGGCCCCGTCCAGAGCACTGGAATGTCCTGTTGTTCGATTACATGAATCGATGGAGTGCTGGCTACATTCACAATGTCTGCAACGGAAATGCCCAAGGCAGCTGCCAGTTTGCAAAGGATGGCAATACTGGGATTGGCATTGCCCTTTTCGATTTCCACCAGCATGCCCTTGCTGACCCCGGCCCGGCGCGAGAGCTCATCAAGGGACAGTTTCTGCTCTTTGCGATGCTGCTTGAGTCGAGCCGCGAGGGCAGCACTGATTGTTTCCGCATCTGAACCCGGGTCGGTCGGCATATTGACTATTTTGGACATTGGTCGGTAATATGGAATGAAACGGTCAGTAAAGGATACCTCAATGTCGGCATTTTTACCTTCAATCAGCCCGGAAATTGCTTCAATTGCACCAGGATTTCGAGCCGTCAGCATTCGTGTGGCAGCAGCCGATCTGGCTGTGCCCGAGTTTGGTACACAGCAGTTACAGGCGGCCTGTGGCTTTGTACAGACAGGAGGTCCTACATGGGCGGATGCGCATTTGCAAGCATGGGCCGAGGTTTTCCGTACCTTTGGTGCCAAGCCTCAGCGCACGCCGTGTTCGGCCGAGGCCTTGCGCAAACGTGTATTGAAAGATGGCGGCTTGCCTGCCATTGACCCTGTTGTTGATCTCTACAATGCCATCAGCTTGCGCTACGCCATTCCGGTTGGAGGTGAAAATCTGTCGGCTTACATCGGCTCCCCCCGCCTCGTTATTGCCGATGGCAGCGAGCTGTTTGACACCATGAAGGCAGGCGAGCCGGCAACCGAGTCACCAGAGGTCGGGGAAGTGATCTGGCGTGATGACGCAGGCGTCACCTGCCGGCGTTGGAACTGGAGACAAGGCGTCAGAACCAGGCTCAGCGCCACTGATCAACACATGTGGTTCATTCTGGAAAGCCTGCCGCAAATGCCGCTCGAGGCACTGCACCAAGCGGGTGAAGAACTGATGCAAGGTATAGCACACATGATGCCGGGTTCGGTGATTGACTCCCATCTGATTACCTTGTCTTGATATCAGCGGAGAATTAAACAGCCATGTTGCTTTCATTCCCATTTTTGCTGGCGGCGGTATTACTGGCCATCATCCCAGGACCCGGCATTGCTTATGTTGCAGCCAGGACAGTGTCAGGGGGAAAGGCAGAAGGTATTTCCTCTTCACTTGGTACTGCGCTAGGTGGCATGGTGCATGTCATGGCGGCGGCGCTGGGATTGTCATTGCTGATTGTCAGTTCGCCAGTGGCCTATGGCTTGCTCAAATATCTTGGCGCAGCTTACTTGATCTATCTGGGCTACAAGACCTGGAATGCACCGGCAAGTAGCAGCAATACTGCAGCGGACCAGGGGCATGGTGTATGGAAGGCTTTTCGGGACGGTATCGTGGTTGAAGCCATGAATATCAAGACAGCCATGTTCTTTCTGGCCTTCATCCCGCAATTCATCCAGCCACAACAATCAGCCACAGTCCAGTTTGTGTTGATGGGTTCGGTATGTGTCCTATTGAATACCAGCGCAGACCTGATTGCCGTCTTTCTTGCTCATCAACTGGTATCCGGCAGTAGTGGCAAAGCACTTCGTGCCAGACTCATGACACGTGTCTCAGGCTCAATTATGGTCGTGCTGGGCTTGATGGTTGCGTTGGCGAGTCATTCATGAACGAATGTGGTGCAATTGCCCTGATGGCAGCAAATGGAGATATCTATGTACTTGCCAGAACACTTTGCTCAGACGGACATTTCAGCTCTGCATGACACCATTACTGCACACCCATTTGGTAGCCTGATCACACACGGGACATCCGGGCTGGACGCCAATCACTTGCCATTCGAACTATTGCGCAACGAGGGAACACTGGGGGTGCTCAATGCACACATCGCCAGACGAAACCCCTTGTGTAGTGAAGTAAGTGATGGAGATGACGTCCTGGTGACATTCCGGGCGGCGGATGCTTATGTATCACCCCATTACTATCCCAGCAAACAGGAAACTCAGCGCCAGGTTCCAACCTGGAACTACATGGTAGTGCATGCCCATGGACAGATCCGCTTTATCGACGATGACAAGTTTCTGAGAGCCGTGGTGGGTAGGCTGACCAAAATGCATGAAGGCAAGCAGCCTGTCCCTTGGAAAATGGCAGATGCGCCACCGGACTATCTGCAAGATCTGCTGAAAAATATTGTCGGTATTCAGATTGGCATTACCCGTTTAATCGGAAAAAACAAGCTGGGACAGGATGAGGAATTAAAAGATATGCGAGGAGCCGGGCAGGCGCTCCAGCTGGAAAGCTTCACTGATAGTCATGTCATTGGTAGCGCAATGTTGGAACTGGCGAGGCAAAGAAAATAGCGCACACTAGAATCTTGATATTTTTTTGTAACCACTGGCTTGTATTGCCTCTTCTTTCGCCTCACAGAGCACGAGAACGACTGAAAACCTTACAAAAGCGGAAGCCAATAATCTGTCGGTGAATGACCGCTTTGGCCGAAACTCGGTCATTTCCCCATCACAATCGCAAATAAAACACTCTCCGGCAAAGGGAGTGCTTTATGCCGCCAGTTCAGTGCCCCCGCAGAGTCCTGAGCTTGTCGGTCATCACAGTGTTGCCCTTTCGGGCCAGATCCCCCAGGCGGTTACGCAGTAGCTGCCACAGGCAAGCCAGACAGAGTTGCCAGGTGGTGTTGGAGATCTGCTCCGGCTTGGTTTCCCGTACCACCCCCCACTTTCTCTCATGCGGCAGTGCTCGCACGATGTTCGCCACCAATTCTGGCAGGCCGTAGTTTTCTGCAGCGGCAATCACACTGATGTGGCTCGTCGGGATGTTGAAGGACTCGGCGATCACCCGTTGCTTCAGGTCCAGATTCTCTTGTTGTAATGCACCGGGACGATGCTGTTGTTCATCCCATTCCCGGCATGGTTCTATCTTGTCGGCCTGGCTGATGACAAACAGCACTGGGATAGGATGTTCAGCCAGATTGGGCTGCAGCAATTCCTGATAGCACTGTTGATCCAGGCTGAGGGCGCGGTCGTCAGCTTTGATCAGCCACAGAATCAGATCCAGCTTAGGTAGCAGTGCCTGGTACTGTGCGCAGTACTCCGCATTTCGTTGCAGGCTTTCTCCTACGCCGGGCATGTCGATCAGAGAAATGCCTCGTCCGGTTTGAGAGGCCAGGGTGATTTCTTGTGGGTAACGGGTGCCTCCGGTCACATCACTGACCGCTGTTTCCTCTTGCCCGAATAACGCGTTGCACAGGGAGGATTTGCCGGTGCCACTCTTGCCCATCACGCCGATGGTGGCCTGGTAGCTGACGATCTTCTGTAGCTCATCCTGCAGATACTGGCGGTAATCTGCTGACAGATGGCGGGTTTGCTTGTCCAGCCACTGGCCCAGGCAGGCTTGCAGTGGTGGGGTGGATTTAGGCGGGTTGGTAGGCGTGTTCATGTCAGGCCTCACTTTCGTTGGGTGCAAAAAAAATCGCCACCTCGGGAGAGATGGCGATTTGGATCAGTAGGTCATGCCGGGCGGCTGATTACCAGGTTTCGCAATGGCTTCGCTGCAGTGGTGGCAATACCTTTGCAGCATCTTCCACCGGCAGAATCATGCTGTTCCTGCCGCCCTTCACGCTAATCTTCTTACCCGCACGGATAGCCTCCCAGGCGTAGCGGAAGTTGTCACCACCGGCATTGCTGCCAGCATCGGATGGCATCAGTTTCTTGCCATCGATGATCATGACGAAATCCCCCTTGCCATAGTTGCTACGCATGCTTTCGGGTGCGTATTCATTCTTATTGATCACCGCCGACATGGTCGCCGGCTCTTTGCCACAGAAGATGGTCAGGTTGTTGCCTTTGGCATCGCTGACCGAGTAGTTCATGGTTTGGCCATCCATACCCATCGCAGATGACCAATGGCCAGGTTGTGCCGCCAGAGCGGATGTACTGAAGGCTGCCGCGATGAGAGCAAGGGAGAGCGATTTCATGTCTTGTCTTTCGTAAGGGGAAAACTGGCAGGCCTCCCTACCAGTAAATTGAATCAGGTGAATGGACTGCAGGGCTTAGCGATCCGGCCTAGGGTGTGACGGTTCCTGTCGGTGCAGGCTGTCCCCCAGGGCAATGCCCAGCAGTAACAGACTGAGCGAACCGATACGGTCGGCCGAGGCATGCTTGAGTAGCAGTACACTGACCACCATCAGCAAGGGCAGCTGCATCGGATGACGACGTGGGGGAAGCAAGCTGTTGAGCATGGCGCTTTCCTTTCTCGGCTTAGATTCCCACCCATCCGTTGTCAGATTTGACCATTCGCAGGTTGTCGTAGGTGTAGTCGATGTGGATGGTGCTGGAGTAGGACGTGATATTGGCCTGCGAATAGTCACCGTAGACATTGCGCGGCATGTTCGGACAGGTGCGGTGCAGGTTGGCCATGATGCGCTCGCGTACCTTGACGATGAATTCATTCTTCTCCCATTGCACCCAGTCAGTGTGGCTGGTCAGCTGAGCATTCATGTCATCCAGCAGCTTGGCATTCTCGGGCAATGGTGCAAATTCCAGTGCGTACTTCACCTGCAGGGTGTAACGGTTATCGCCATCGGCAATCCCGTTGACCTTGTCGAAACTGCTGATGGTGACAATGCTGCAGTCCCCCAGTGATTTCTGGATGGCTTGCTTGGCTTCGGAAGAGGAAGGCGAGCTGGAGCCGGAGCAGCCGGTTAGTAATAACAGGCTGCCAAGTACGGTACCAAGGCAGAGGGCATGTTTGGCTGTAGACATATCAAAACTCCTTGAGCAATTTGAAATGGATTGATGATGGGTGGTGTGCTGATATCCAATTTGATTGTTGAATATACACGCCAATTGATGATGTGTTTAGAGCGTCGTTAATTTATCGTCAACTGGGCATCCTGTGTCGCATGACCGATGCACACACAAGCACAACTGCAGCAGGCCCCTCTCCGATGGCCATCGCTTTGGGTAAACGCCTGAAGCAGTGCCGCCATGCAGCGGATAAGTCGCAGGAAACCCTGGCATTTGAAGCCCAGGTGGATCGGACCTATATCTCTGCCATTGAACGTGGTGCGGCTAATCCGTCGATAGAAACGCTGGCGGATATCTGCCATGCGATGAGAATCAGCCTGGCCGAATTCTTTGGGACTTTTACGGAGATACCGCAGGCACCAGACGGTGAGCGGCGTAAGAATGCGGCGAAGCCAAAGGAGATCAAGCGCAGCCGGCTGCGCTGATTGAGCGTGGACAATCGGTTTGGCTAAGCCGTCCTGACTGCACCCAGCTTGGACGTGAGTCTTGTCGGCCGGGCAGCTGTCTTTGGCTTCTCCTCAGACTCAGCACTGCCTGCCACTGCCGGATAAAACTCCTCCAGCAGCTGCGGTACTTCCTCCTCGGTATCCTCGAACTGGCCGTTCTGCAGTAACAGCCGGGCGGCTTGCTCCAGTTCGGCAGTGTCGATACCGGCTTCCAACTGCTCGTCCGCTGTTTTACGTGCGGTACTGACCGCTTCGGCCAAGGTCTGGCCATCGCGCAGCGTCAGATCCACGTAGTACACCGGGGTTCGGTGCGACTGGGTGGTGCTCTTGGCCCGTAGACGTAACAGCAACGGCAGATGCTTGGTATTGCCACCACTGGCTGCTTCGTAATACTTCAAGCGCGCTGTCAATGTCCGGACCGAGTTGTAACCGGTGGTGCGGAAGATGAAGCTGCCCAGCTCATCCTGCTGACCTTCCACCTGGACGTTGAGACGACCGTACAGCTTGCAGCCCAGCTCCTTGGTCAGCGGACAACGGTCTGGCCCAGCACAACCAATCTCCTCCATGCCCTGACTGGTCACCCGCCGTGCCGTCTCTCCGTTACCGACACAGACCGGCCGCCCGTTATTCCGGTCGAAGGCACTGTATTCGGCCCGTAGATTCAGCTCGCTATCGTTGAACAGCAGTTGAATGGGAATGGCGCGGATCTTGCCATTCTGTGCCTGCTCCGACAGCGCCTGGTGCAAGGGATGCAGTAACCAGCCATCCCGGCTTTGCACCTGAGTGGTGAGTGAAAAGCTGTCGTCCTTCTCCGGTAGCCAGCGTTCTTGCTTCTGCACCAGCTTGCCAATGCTGATGCGCCCGATCACGGGCGGGGTAATGGCGAGACCCTTGATCACGATGCTTTCCTTTCCGTTTGAATGACAAATCGCCGGGAACCGGCAATGGACTTGCTGTACTGGGCCAGCAGGGTGGGATGGTCTTGCGACAGGCGTTCGACATCCGGGGCAACGCGATCTTTGGACCGCTTCCAGCTGATGCGGCCAGACTGGAAGACCGCAGCAGAGGCATGACCCAATACGTTCTGGATCTGCTGGCGGATGGCTGCCTCCCTAGCTTCCGCGTCTTCTTTCCTCTGCCGTTCTGCCAACAAGGCAGAGAACAGCCGATTGCCTTCAATCGATTCCGACAAGTCGATGGTCTGGCCATCGTCACGGGGAAACAGCCAGGACAGGGCAGAAGCCGCATCATCCGAACCATCCGGTGCCGGTTGGGTATCCAACACTACGTGCTGCCAGAACACCGTTTCGCGGGCAATCAGGTCCGAGATCTTGTCCTCATCCCGATTCACCCGATAGATCCGGAAGTCCTGACCACCGATCAGTACCGCCACATCAGCCCAGTCATGGCCGGTGACAGCGAGCTGGTGCAGTACCTGGCACTGATAGGCCACCGGAATGCCTTCTTCCCACTGCGGGGCAGAGTGATAACTGGCGGTCTTTATTTCCAGGATGCCCCAGCCTTCTTCTGGACAACGGACCTCCCGATCCAGATTGGCCAGCATGAAACGATGCTCCGGGTGCTGCAGCACTGCATTCACCCGGCGTACCTTGCGCCCGGTACGCTCGGCATACACCCGGGCCAGAATGGGTTCCAGAATCGTGCCCCAGATGACAGGCTCTTTCTCTGACAGATCTTCCGGCTCCTTCCGACTAGTCTTCTCCAACCAGAGAGACAAAGGGCACTTGTACGGTGACAGCCCAATCGCCGGAGCGGCATCAGAAGAACCAATGCCTAGCTGGCGAATGCGCAGCCATTCATCACGAGACAACTTCAGGGTAGAGGCCAGACGAATGGCCTGTGCGTAGCGTTCAGCCATGGCGAAACACTCCTTATAAAGGCATAAAGCCCGGCAGCAAGGCTGACCGGGCAATGGATGAAATAAACGGGGAGAGCAGAAGAAAGAGAAACGACAGCAGAGAGCCGGACAGTAGAACCAGGAGAACTAGCGGGAAGAAATCAGACCAATATCAGCTTCAAGCCGGAGCTACCGGTACGATCACCGGCAGCTCCGGAGAGAGCGTCAGCAGGATCTGGCGGATGGCAGGCCACTGCTGCGGCTGACCACGCAGCATGAACTCCCCGGCCAGTCGTACCAGGCAGGCTTTGACCCAATCGAGGGAAGGCGGCAGGCCATCATGCAAGACGATCCACTCGGCAATGGCACTGCCCAGCGTTTCCGTTACTTCGTAGTGCCACACACCCGGTGCAGCCTGACCCAGCTGGTCGTACAAGGTATCCGCTAGGGCTGCCACCATCGGTGCGTACTGCACCAGTTCAGCATGTAGTTCCAGACAGCCCTGGCCCCAGATCACCAGCAGGCTGCGCTCGGCATCCGGGCCGTCGTATGCCACACCCAGGCTGTTCCAGGTACAGAAGTCACGCATGCCTGCCGTCAAACAAGCAGCGGTCAGGGCAATGGATTGCACGGAAGCCATGGCATCACTCCACCAAGGCCAAAGCATGCTCTAGCGCCTTGCCCTTCAACTGGGCACCCTGACCGAACCAGGCTGAATCGAGACGGTAGTCCTGACTGCGAGCGCGACGACGATGATCCACATATTCGGTCATGGCATTCACCAGGCCCCAGGCTGTTCCCTTGGTACCAGCCAGCAGCGAACCCATACCGCCACCGCTATACAGGGCCGATATCTGCTGCAGCGCCTTCGAGGTGACGGCATCCTCCACGCCTTCCACCAGCGGTTCGTCCAGTACTTCGCGGAAGAACTGACAGGCTTCTTCAGGAGATACCGTGCGCTGCGACAGCTGTTTGATGTTGCCGATGAAACGGTCCCAGGCTGACAGCCCAATTCCCAGCGCATCTTTCACCTGCTGCGGATCAAATACGGTGGAGTGAGGCACCTTCACCGCACCGGTTCTATCCTTCACCGCCATCTGCAGGGTGTTGTTGCACACCACCCGCACCGAGGTGAACTGGGCAGTCGTGCACAGGGTACCGTCACAACTAGTGGCCAGCAGCAGATAGGCTTTCACCCGATCCCCGCCCTTGAGCAGGGCTTCCTGGCCGGTCTTGGCCAGCGCCCACAACTTGCGACCACCTTTCAATACCCCAGCGGTTTCCAGCTCAAAGCCACCGGCACTGACCAGGTCGCGATAGAACTCCAGTACTTCAGATGGTTGCACCACCTTGTAACGCGGTGACACTACCGACAACGGTGCCAGAGAATCAGACCGATACAGCACCTTGGAATCAGTAAACGGCCGGATGTGCATGCCATCGGCTGCGACATTGAACAAGACATCACTCTGCTCGAGACGCCAGTCCATGCCGGCTTCAGTCAGCCACACTTCCAGCGGCTGTTGGGGAGAAAGCGGATTACCCAGACCATGCCAGGGCGTGGCCCCGACAAAGGCCATGGATTCGATGAGATGGGACATGAGATCACTCCAATGAAAATGGCCTCCGTCAAGACGGAGGCCAGGGCATAAATGACACCCGGAGTGGGTGTCGCTGGGCGTGTTCAATGGAGTGATATAGGGCTGAAAAAATATGGAATTGCGTCATGAAGGGGGGCTGAGGAGTGGCTGGTTTACATAAAATATCAGACACGCCCCGACCTGAAGTCAGAACTTGGCTCCCTTGGGCTTAAAGCAAGATGACTTTGTCGTCAAATCCGGTCCAGCGGTTCTGATGCTTGGGGATGAGTTGTGGCTCTTAAGGTACCTTGGCGGTCGCGTGGTACCTCAATGTGTAATTCGCTGAAGTCGCCCTTGAGGGGCTTGCTGCTCTTGCTGTTCCGGGTGTCACCGTCGGGATTGAACATCGACTCATGTTTGTAATGGCCAAGATGCGCGGCCATCTTGGCATTCAGCGCTTTTTCGACCAGCCGCTTTGTAAGCTGTTCTCACAGATGAGATCTTCGGGCTTCCGGTAATCGGCCAGCAAATTGTCCAGTGCAGGTGCGTTGTGGTGGGTGATACATGTGGCTATCTATGGGTGACTGCCCTCCATCGCAGTCGGTTAGAAACGGATTGCCCTCTATCCTTGCTCACCTTGTGTCAGGTTTGCTTGCCTTGCACTTTTTATCGGCTTGAGCGGAATCAATGCCTTGGCAGCAGCTGGCAGCTAAGCTGACGCCGATATGACAGCAGCGTCAACAAGGTGCCGGCCGGTGTCCGGATGCGGCTGTGCGCGGAGGTGACATGGGCTCGTTCAGTCTGTTGCATTGGGTAATTGTGTTGCTGGTGGTCATCCTGATTTTCGGTACCCGTAAGCTGAAAAATGTCGGTGAGGATCTGGGTGGTGCCGTGCGTGGTTTTCGGCGTGGTATGCAGGGGGACGACGACTCATTGCCGCCAGTCCGGCCATCGCGTGGTGATGATGCTATCTGAGTGTCGCAGGAGGCGCTTTCTGGTCTGATCCTCTGGTTTGACTGCTGTTCATCTCTGCAGGCGGGCCACTCAGCCTGCCTTGTTTCCTGCATTTCCCTTACTCGCAGTATTTTTTGCCGGCAGTTTTTACGGCGGATTGTTCCTGCGTGGCATATGCGTGCTAGGTTTTACCTCTGTGTTTTATTTCAAATGCATCGCGTGCTGGTTTGATTGATTCATATCAATTTCAGCAAAAATACCCAGGACGTAGGATGCACCCGCTGCGACAAATTGTCGCACCTTGCCGCGTGTACTGCAGGAAACCCCCACCCCCGACAGGCGGAAAGCGGCAAGACATATCGGACTTTCAACGCGAGAGAGCGCTCCATGACTACTCCGAACAACAAGCAGGAAACTGATAGCGCGCCGGATCTGTCCCGACGCAAGTTCCTGGGTACCACAGCAGTCGCCGGTCTGGCCGGTGCCGGTCTGTCGATGGGCCTTAGCGCCTGCAACAAGGGGGCGGGTAACAGCGATGCCGGTGCAGCCAGCGCCGGAGCTGCCGGCAAGGCGGCAGCCGCCATCGATTACGAAAAGTACGAAGTGCATCCGGGCAAGCTGGATACCTACTATGCCTTCTCCAGCGGTGGTCACTCTGGCGAAGTACGCGTGCTGGGCATTCCGTCCGGCCGCGAGATCAAGCGCATTCCAGTGTTCAATTACGACTGCATGGTGGGCTGGGGCATTACCAACGAATCCAAGGCCATCATCGGCACCAAGCCGGATGGTTCGCTCAAGTACACCACCGGGGACACCCACCACGTGCACATGAGCTATACCAACGGCACCTATGACGGCAAGCACATCTTCGTCAACGACAAGATCAATGCCCGTCTGGCACGTATCCGCCTGGATACCATGGAATGCGACAAGATTCTGGAGTTGCCCAATGTACAGGGCTTCCACGGCGTATTCCCGGACAAGTGCGACCCGGTAGACCCCAAGATCAACCACACCACCCGCGTCTTCTGCGGCAATGAATTCCACATTCCGCAACCCAATGACGGCCGCGATCTGGAAGCGCACGAAAAGTATTTCTGCCTGTTCACCTGCGTGGATTCGGAAACCATGGAGCCTCGCTGGCAGTGCAAGGTGGATGGCAATATGGACCTAGTTGCCACCTCCTACGACGGCAAGATTGCCTGCTCCAACCAGTACAACACCGAAAACGGCGTGCATTACGAAGACATGATGGCCGCCGAGCGCGATGCTTGCGTGTTCTTCCACATCGAACGCATCGAAGCGGCAGTGAAGGCCGGTAAGACCTTCACCATCGGCAAATCCGGCGTGCCCATCGTGGATGGCACCAAGGACGCCAACAAGGACCCGAAAACCGCGCTCACCTGCTATGTGCCAGTGCCGAAAAACCCGCATGGCGTCAACACCTCGCCGGATGGCAAGTACTACGTCTGCGCTGGCAAGCTGTCGCCGACTGCCACCGTGATCGAGCACGACCTCATCCTCAAGTGGTTCGAGGGTAGCCTGAAAGAACCGCGCGACACCGTGGTGGCAGAGCCGGAAATCGGCCTGGGCCCCTTGCATACCGGCTTTGACGGCAAGGGCAGCGCTTATACCACGCTGTTCCTGGACAGCCAGATCGTGAAGTGGAGCCTGGATGCGGCCATCAAGGCCTTCAAGGGCGACAAGAGTGCCAAGGTGGTGCAGGACCGTATCGACGTGCACTACCAGCCAGGCCATGGCTTTACCTCCATGGGCGAAACCAAGGAACCGGATGGCAAGTTCTTCCTGTCCGACAACAAGTTCTCCAAGGACCGTTACCTGCCGGTAGGCCCGTACCATCCGGAAAATGCGCAGCTGATCGACATTTCCGGTGACAAGATGCAGCTGATTCACGATGCCCCGGCCTATCCGGAGCCGCATGACTCCATCATGGTGCGTCGCGACATCATCAAGACCCGTCAGATTTACAACCTGGACGAGTTCCCGCTGGCTGTCAAAAACATGAAGGACAGCCGTGTGGAGCGCAAGGGCAAGAAAGTCACGGTTTACCTGGCGTCACAAGCACCAACTTTCGGTCTGCGCGAATGGAAGGTGAAGAAGGGCGATGAGGTTACCATCATCGTGACCAATCTGGACAAGGTGGAGGACCTGACGCACGGGTTTGCCATCCCCAAGTACAACATCAACTTCGTCATCCATCCTCAGGATACCAAGTCGGTTACCTTCATCGCCGACAAGCCGGGCGTGTTCTGGTGCTACTGCACCAACTTCTGCCATGCACTGCACTTGGAGATGCGTTCACGCATGCTGGTAGAAGCCTGATCATTACTTGCAACGAGACGAGCAATGAATTCCGGGGGAGTTCGCTCCCCCATTTTTTTCCGAGGCTGGCGTGGTAAACATCCGGATTGTTTTTTCCCTGTGTCTGCTGCTGGTGCTGCAGCCGGCACTGGCTGCCACCCTGCAGATATCTGCCAGCGCTGGTGCCATTGCCACTGCGCTGCGTAATGCCCGTCCGGGCGATACCTTGCTGCTGGCACCAGGGCATTACCGGGAAAACCTGCAGATAGCCAAGGCCATCACCCTACAGGCAGCCAATCCGCAGCAGCGGCCGGTGGTGGACGGCTCGGGACTAGGCGATGTCATCCGCATTACCGCCCCAGGCGTGGTGTTGCGCCAGCTCATCATTACCGACAGTGGCAGCGACCTCACCGCACAGAATGCCGGCGTTTACGTACAACCCGGCGCGCATCGGGCGCGGATAGAAGGCTGCGATATCGCCTACAGTCTGTTTGGGCTGTGGATTGAAAAATCCAATGATGTCACCGTCAGCCACAACCTCATCACCGGCAAGCGCGACCTGCAATCCTCGCAGCGCGGCAACGGCATCGAGCTGTACAACACCACCGGTGCGCACATCGAAGGCAATCACATCAGCTATGCCCGCGATGGCATCTATGTGGATGTCTCGCACTATGCCCGCTTTGTCGGCAACCGCATCCACAATGTGCGCTACGGCACGCATTACATGAATTCCTATTACAACATCTGGGAAAACAACGAGGCCTACCACAACCGCAGTGGTCTGGCGCTGATGGAAACCCGTAACCAGATCGTGCGTGGCAACCGTGCGTGGGGCAATAGCGATCACGGCATCATGCTGCGCACCATCCAGGACTCGGTGATCGAAAACAATATCGTCGCCGGCAATCAGCGCGGCTTTTTCATCTACGACGCTGAATACAACGTGCTGCGCAACAACCTGGTGGTAGACAACACCGTGGGTGCCCACTTGTGGGCCGGCTCCTACCGTAACCAGGTGTCGGGCAATGATTTCATTCACAACCGCGAGCAGATCCGTTACGTGGCCAGCCGTGACGTGCAGTGGTCCGGCAACTTTTGGAGCAATTACGCCGGCTGGGACCGTAAGGGCAAGGGCATAGGCGAAGTGCCGTATGCTGCCAACGACGTGGTGGACCGGCTGATGTGGCGCCTGCCCGCCATCCGCCTGCTGATGGGCAGTCCCGCCATCCAGACGCTGCGGCTGATTGCACAGCAGTTTCCGCTGCTGCGTGCCCCCAGCGTGGTGGACGACCAGCCGCACATGCACCCGCTGCATCAGGGTTGGGAACAGTGGTTAGGAAAAAGCAATGATTGAAATCGACAACGTCAGCAAACGCTACGGCCCGCATCTGGCGGTGGATGGTGTCAGCCTGCAGGTGGCCGCCGGCGAGCTGTTCGGCCTGATCGGCCACAATGGTGCCGGCAAAAGCACGCTGTTTCGCATGATACTGGGCCTGATTCCGGCCAGTGACGGTGATATCCGGCTGTGCGACCAGTCCACTCGCAGCTCCGCCTTTCGCAAGGTGCGTCGTCAACTGGGTTATCTGCCGGAAAACGTAGTGCTGTACGACAACCTGACTGGTCTGGAAACCCTGCATTACTTCGCCCGCCTCAAGGGTGCTTCCTGCCAGGAATGCCTGCCGCTGCTTGAGCGCATGGGGCTGAGCGCGGCCGCCACCACGCGGGTACGCACCTACTCCAAGGGAATGCGCCAGCGGCTGGGCTTTGCCCAGGCCCTGTTGGGCAATCCGCAACTGCTGTTTCTGGACGAGCCCACCAACGGGCTGGACCCGGAAGGCGTGCGCGAGTTTTACCAGATTCTGCGCGAGCAGCAGGACCGAGGCGTCACCATAGTCATCACCTCGCACCTGCTGTCGGAAATCCAAGAGCGAGTGAGCCGTCTTGCCATCCTGCGCGCCGGACAGCTGCAGGCAGTGGGCAGCCTGGAAAAGCTACGTGAAGGCTGCAGCCTACCGCTTACCTTTGATGTCAGGTTGAGCCAGCCGGCCAGCGCCGCTCTACGCGACACCCTGCAGGCGCTGCCGGTGGACGCATTGGCTATCAGTGGAGACCGCGCACGGCTGGCCTGCCAGCGCAGTGCCAAGATGACAGTGCTGGGGGCGTTGTCGGCGCTGGGGGAGCAGATCAGCGATCTGCAGATTCGCGAACCCTCGCTGGAAGATGTGTTTCTGGGTTACAGCGGAGACGGGCAATGAGTAGCAAGCAGCACAGCACAAGGATGATGAAATGAACAGTCCTGTCTTGACCATTGCCGGCAAGGAATTCCGTGACCGCTTGCGCAACCGCTGGGTGGTGGCGGTTACGCTGGTATTTGCTGCCTTTGCCTTCACCATCAGCTATTTCGGCGCGGCCACCCAGGGCAGCGTGGGGGTGCAGGGCACCGAGGCCACCATACAAAGCCTGGTCAGCTTGGTGATTTACCTGGTGCCGCTGATTGCCCTGATTCTCGGTTTTGACACCGTGGTGGGGGAGCGCGAACGCGGCTCGCTGGACCTGCTGCTGGCCTTGCCGGTCAGCCGTATCCAGCTGTTGCTGGGCAAGTATCTGGGGTTGGCCAGTACGCTTGCTGTGGCCACCATACTGGGCTTTGGTGCCGCTGGGGGGCTAATTCTCACCCAGTTGCCGGCCAGTGCCTGGTTTCACTACGTCGGCTTCATGCTTAGCACTTTGCTGCTTGGGCTGGTATTCCTCAGCGTGGCGGTTGCCATTTCGGTAATGGCACAGGACCGCGCCCAAGCCAGCGGCATGGCCATTTTCGTGTGGTTCCTGTTTGTGCTGGTGTACGACCTGCTACTGCTGGGCCTGCTGGTGATGAGTGGTGGCGACATCGCCGGCCCGGCCTTTCCCTATCTGATGCTGCTGAATCCGGCAGACGTGTTCCGCATTCTCAACATCTTTGGCCCGGACGATTTGCGGCTGATGTTTGGTCTTACTAGCCTGTTTCCCCCCGCACTTGCCAGTCCCTGGGTGCTAGGTGCGGTGATGTTGGGCTGGGTGAGTACGCCGCTCTTGCTGGCCATTTGGAGGTTCCGCCAATGAAACCCATCACCCGCCGTTGCTGCTTGGGCATGTTACTGGCAACGCCCTTGCTGGCCGCCTGCAGTCACGAAACCCCGCCGACCGCCAAGGCCGCACTGGAGCCAGACCGTAATACAGCCTGTAGCCTGGATGGTATGAGCCTGAGCGACTACCCCGGCCCCAAGGGGCAGCTGCAATATGCCCAAGGTGCGCCGGACTTCTTCTGCGACACCATTGAGCTGTTTGCCGTCTACCTGAAACCGGAGCAGCAACGCTTGGTGGCTGCCGTGTACGTACAGGACATGAGTAAGGCCGACTGGGAACACCCGGTGGGCCACTGGATGGATGCCCACAATGCATTCTATGTGGTTGGCTCGCGCTTGAAAGGTTCGATGGGCCCGACCTTTGCCAGCTACGGCAGCGAGGCCGCCGCGCGAGCCGTGGCCGCACGCGAGGGTGGCAAGGTTTACCGTTTCAGCGACATCACGCCGGCCATGGCCGAGCTGGACGGTGGTGTGCTCAAAGACAAATCCATGTAAGGGAGGTGCAGATGACCCAATTTTACGACCAGCTCCCGCTGGACACGGCACAGCAGATCGAGCCGCTTAGCTGGCTGTCCTATCAACTGCGGGAAAACCGCAAGGCCCTTCTGGCCCATTATGGCGTGGACAGCGCACAAGCGCTGCTGGCGCGCATCGAGAGCGGCGCGCTGGAAGAACACCCGGCCTACGAACACTATCTGTCGCTCTTCATCCTAGAGCAGCAAAGGGAAGCCACGCGCGAGCAACTGCGGCTGGTACTGGCTGGTAACGAGGAGGAAGCACATGTTGCATCTGCATCTTAAGGAAGTGATAGAAGACGACCTGTTCGACATCCTGCGCGAGGAAGTCACCCTGCATCAGGATGCATTGATCGTGGCCTTGAATAATGGAGTGGATATCGAGCTGCGTTTCCGCGACGATGATGTCTATTCCATCAACTGGCGCTGGGGTGATGCCAGCTGCCGTATCGACACGGCACCGCTGCATCCCGAGTTGGCCTCCTTCCCCAATCATCTGCACGATATGGATGGGCGCTTGCGCGCCGACCCGGTCACCCGGCCTGGCGACAGCGCCTGGAGCAATGTACAGCGTCTGCTGCAAACCTTGTCACAAGACCCTTTGCTGCAAACTGTCTGACCGGCATGACCGAGGCTCAATGCTCGCCCGGTTTGCATCCTGTTCATTGCGTGCTGCCCGCCCGGGCGGCTACCGCCTGTCTTGGCACGTGATTCTCATTGTCATGAAAAGTGAAAAAAGAGCTTTATTCCATCTTTTTTTGATTGATTGGTATCAATTTAGCGAGACAAGGCTGAGTGCTAAGCTGCAAATCATTAAATCCTGATGCACAGAGGTTCTCATGCTGAAACACTTCGTCGTTCTTGGTAGTTGTGTCCTGATGCTTGCCGCGTGTGGCAAGAGCGAACCTGCAACCCCGGCGGAACAGCCTGCTTCCGCACCGGCGGCAACGGCTGCCGCATCCGCCCCGACCGCCGTGGCGGTGGCTGAGGTCAGTAATCCCGTCGGCGAAAAAACCTTTAAGTCGGTATGTTCCATGTGCCACCAGAGCGGCGCGGCCGGTGCACCCATTCTTGGCAACAAGGATGACTGGTCACCCCGCATCACCCAAGGCAAGGACACGCTGTACAAGCATGCATTGGAAGGCTTCTCCGGCCAGAAGGGTGCCATGCCGGCCAAGGGCGGCAATCCCTCGCTGTCTGATGCCGACGTGAAGGCCGCAGTTGACTTCATGGTGGCTAAGGCCAGCTAAAAGGAAAATCCATGGCCGCCCGCCTGTTGCAGGCAGCGCTGCTGCCTGCGGTGCTGGGCCTGCTGTCGCTGGCAGCGCCTATGCCATCCTTGCAAATCATGCCGCAGCTCACTGCACGCGGCATGCCGGTATCTTGGCTTGCCGGGAGACTGCAAGCCAGGGCCGTGCAGTCCTCTTCGCTTGCCGAGGGTGGACTGCAACAGGTGGTGCTGGCTGCACCGCCATCCGCGTGGCGGCGTGGCGGTCAGTGGCAGGTGGCCCTACCGCGGCCTGCCGTCACCCTGCAACTGCAATCCGGCCAGCGCCTGCTGTATGCCTGGCGCAGTCCTCGCATTGTCATTCCCCGCCCACCGGCTGCACAGGCCGTGGCCATCATTCTCGAGCGTACACTCCCCGTGGCCGGATTGGGCCGGCTGCTGCTGGACGCCGGCCATATGCGGGCTTTTCAGGCCGGTTTTGACCGTGGCATCAGCCAGATCTTGCTGCTGGACGGTGAAGGCGGCATCTGGGTCACGCCACGCATGCTGCCTGCCGTACGTTGGCAGGATGGGGCGGCAACCTTCCAGATACTGCAAAGAGTTTGTCAGATGGGCCAGGTGAAGACTGGGCAGTAACGCTAGCCGGCAACAGCGCTGCCGGGATAACAAGACAAGGAAATCAAGGTGCTATCCGCATGTATTAGCAGATTGTCCGCCAGTCACGGTTTGTGGCGTCGTTGTGCGATATTGTTACGCATTGTCTGGCTGGGCTTGCTGTGCTGTCTGGTGTACAGCCCGGCCACACAGGCTTCCAGTTATGAACGGGAGCTGCCCAAGGCGCTGTCTACCGATCCGGACATGTGCCGCTGGGTGGACTGTGCGGCGGTATTGCCTGGCGCAACTGCCTTTTCCTTGCGCAAGGGCGCACCACCCTATGTAGAAGGCTACGGCGCGGACAAGAAGCTGAAGGGCTATGTATTTTTGTCCACCGACATCGTGGATACCCAGGGGTATTCTGGCAAACCCATTGTCACCCTCATCGGTATGGATGGCAGCGGTCACATCAGCGGCGTGCGGGTACTCAAGCACAGCGAGCCCATCCTGCTGGTGGGGATTCCGGAAAACAAGCTCACTGATTTTCTCAACCAGTATCTGGGCCGTTTTGCCGGTGCGCGCATGGAAATCGGCGGCAGCGGCAAGGACAGGCTGGATGCCATCTCCGGTGCCACGGTCACCGTGATTGCGGAAAATCAGCTGATCTCGCGCTGTGCGCAGGCCGTAGCCTACCAGGCTGGCATCATGAAACAGGCGGTACGCCCGCCGGCACGCTTTATTGACAGCAAGCAGCCCGCCAGCTGGCAGGCATTGCTGACGGACGGTAGCGTGCAACATCTGACAGTAACGCCCGCCGATATCGGCACGAGTGGTAGCGAGGCGTATCTGGACCTGTACTACGGCTATCTGAATGCCCCCGGTATTGGCCGCAGCGTGTTGGGTGACGAGGACTATGCCAAGTTGATGAAAACGCTGAAACCGGGCGAGCATGCGCTGTTCATCGTCAACAATGGCAGCGGTTCGTTCAAGGGTTCCGGCTTTGTACGTGGTGGCTTGTACGACCGTATCCAGGTGCGGCAGGATCTGTCGGCCTACACCTTCCGCGATACCGATTACCTCAACTTGTATGCCTTGCGCGCAGCCGGTGCGCCGGAATTCCGCGAAAGCGGCATCTTCATCCTGCGTGATCCGCATTTTGCCGCTGCCTGGCCGTGGCGCTTTGCCTTTCTGGCCAATAAGGAAGACCAGCAAACCGGAGCCAAGCAATTCACCTCTTTCGAAAGCAATTACTGGCTGCCGGGCAATCAGCTGCAAGGTGGCCGGCCTGCAGTAGAGCTGCCGCAGGCTGCCTGGAAAAAGGCCTGGCACGACAAGCAGGCCGAAGTGCTGCTGTTTGCGGGCTGGATGGCGGCGGTGCTGGTTTTCTTCATCAGCCGCGACCGCTGGGTGCGCCGTTCGCGCCGTGGCAGCAAGCGCTGGGTGTCCTGGCCCAAGACCATCAGCTGGCTGATTGCCATCGCATTTGCCGGTGGCCTGGAAATGGCCCAGCCATCCATCACCCAGGTGCTGACGGTATTCCATGCGCTGTCTGACGGCTGGAACTGGTCACTGTTTTTGAGTGACCCCTTCATCTTCATGTTCTGGCTGCTGATTGTACCCACCACGCTGATCTGGGGACGTGGCCTGTTCTGCGGCTGGATGTGCCCCTTTGGCTCGCTGTCGGAATTGCTGTACAAGATAGGCCGCTTGCTGCATCTGCCGGTGGGCAAGCTGCCCATGGCCTGGCATAACCGTCTCAAGTGGCTGAAGTACGCCATTTTCTTCCTGCTGCTGGCGGTGTCCTTCTTCTCCATGCCATTGGCGGAGAAACTGGCCGAGGTAGAACCGTTCAAGACCACCTTCCTGGTCGGTGTGCTCAATCGCAGCTGGCCGTTTGCGCTGTTTCTGGCGGTGCTGCTGGGGCTGTCGCTGTTTGTCGAGCGTCCCTTCTGCAAATACCTGTGTCCGCTGGGGGCGTCGCTGGGGCTGCCATCCCGTTTCAACTTGCTGAAGCTGCGCCGCAAGGACGGCTGTAGCAGCTGCAAGGCCTGCGCCGTGGGCTGTGGCTCGCTGTCCATTGACGCAGTAGGACATATCGACTCGCGTGAATGCCTGATGTGTCTGGACTGCATGGTGATGTATTACGACGGCCACAGCTGCCCGCCACTGGCTCAGGAGCGCAAGCGCCGTGAAAAAGCCGGTCAGCCGCTGACGCCGATAGGCCGTGACGGGCTGTATATCCCGATCAAGCCGGCAGCAACGCCGGCCAAGGATACGCTCCGTGCCAAAGGCTGAGGTGCTGGCGGCCACTGCAGTCGGCAGGCCGACGCTAAGGCGGCGCCTGCTGGTCTGGCTGTTGCCGCTGGGCTTGCTGGCGCTGGTGCTGGGCCTGGCCCTGCGCCAGCCGGAACTGCATTCGCAGGGCAGCTATGTGTTTGGCACCCGGGTGCAGCTGTCTATCTCTGGGGTGTCGGCGGAGGAGGCGCGTCAAGCTGAAAATGCCGTGTTCGGCCTGTTTGAAGACATGCACCGCAGCCTGCATGCCTGGCAGCCATCGGAGCTGATGCGCATGAATGCGGCGTTGGCCGAGGGCAAGCCATTCACGGTTTCACCACGGCTGGTGGAAATCCTGCGTGCGGCCCAGGCGCTATCGCGGGAAAGCCAGGGCCTGTTTGATCCGGGTATTGGCCGGCTGATCCAGCTATGGGGCTTTCAGGACGATCAGTTCAATGACAGTCACTTTCCCACCGATGCCGCCGTGCAGGCGCTAATGGTGCAGCACCCCAGTATTGCTGATCTGCAGATTGCAGCCGACGGTACAGTCAGCAGCCGCAAGCGGGTGGTGGCGGTGGATCTGGGAGGCTATGCCAAGGGCTGGGCGCTGGATCTGGCGGCAGCACGTTTGCGCCAGATGGGGGTGAGCAATGCGCTGATCGACGTGGGTGGCAATCTGCTGGCTCTGGGCAGCAAGGGCGGGGAGCCGTGGCAGGTGGGCATCCAGCATCCGCGTACATCCGGCCTGCTGGCCACGCTGCAATTACAGGATGGCGAGGCCATTGGCACCAGCGGTGACTACTACCGCTATTTTAGTCATGGCGGCATCCGTTACTGCCATATTCTCGATCCGCGCAGCGGCTACCCGGCCCGACAAAGCCAGACCGTGACCGTACTGGCCGATCCCGGCCCGCATGCGGGAGCCATGTCCGATGGTGCCAGCAAGGCACCGTTCATTGGCGGGCCAGGCCATGCACTCACCCTGTCGCGTGCTACCGGTGTCAACAAGGTACTGATGGTAGATGCCGCCGGGCAGGTATGGCTGACGCATGCCATGGCTGCCCGGCTGCACTGGCCTGGACCATGGCCAGTCATTCACTGGCTGGACGGAGGCTGATATGGACGCAGTAAGCATTGCCGGTGTGTATCAGCGCCGTGGGCGGCAGCAGGTGCTGGTGGATGCCAATCTGCGCATCGCCGCCGGTGGACTGTGCGCGCTGGTGGGGGCCAATGGTGCGGGCAAAAGTACTTTGCTGGCCTTGCTGGCTACCATGCTGCAGCCCGACCGGGGCAGCATCCACCTATTGGGGCTGGATGTGCGCCGTCAGGCGGCGCAGATTCGCCGCCAGTTGGGAGTAGTGTTTCAGGACAGTGCCTTGGAGCCGCGGCTGTCGGTATGGGACAACCTGTTGCTGATTGCCTGTTGCTACGGTTATTCCGGCGCGGCGGCCCGCAGCCGCTGCACGGCACGGCTGGCGGCAGCCGGCTGGGAAAACCGGGCCGGGCAGGCGGTGGAAACCCTGTCCGGTGGTCAGCGCCGGCAACTGGAGCTGATGCGGGCCAGCCTGGCTGCGCCGCGTCTGCTGCTGCTGGATGAGCCGACACAGGGCCTGGATGAGGCCGCCAGCGCAGCGTTCTGGCGACAGATCGCCGTACAGCGCCAGCAAGGGGTTACCGTACTGTTCAGCACCCACCGGCAGGAAGAAGCGGAGGCTGCTGAGCAGTGCGTACGGCTGCTGGAGGGTAGGTTGCTACCGGTGCAGGCTGCTGGGCGCGGGGTGGCGGCATGATGCTGCGGGTGCTGTTGCCGCTGGTTTGGCTGGAGTTAAAGCGTTACTGGCTGAATCCGCTACGCATTGTACTGAGCCTGGCGCAGCCGCTGATGTATCTGTTCATTCTGGGTGCTGGGCTGGCTGGTGGTACTTATGCGCTGGACAGCAGTTACCAAGCCTATATTTATCCCGGCATCGTGGCGATGGCGCTGATGTTTGCCGCCGCATCAGCCGCGGTGGGCGTGGTGCACGACCGTCAGGTAGGGGTGTTCAAGGCACTGCTGGTTTCCCCTTTGCCGCGCAGCACGCTGGCACTGGCGCGGATTCTGTCCGGTGCCGTGCTAGCGCTGGTACAGTCGCTATTGTTGCTGCCATTTGCGCCGCTGCTGGGGCTGGCCTTTTCGCCGCTGTCCTTGCTGTATTTCCTGCTGGCCATGAGCTTGTGCGCCCTGGTATTTTCTGCGCTGGGGCTAGTGATGGCGCTGCCATTCCGCTCGGTAATGGTGTTTCCCGTAGTATCCAATACCTTGACCCTGCCCATGTTCCTGCTATCCGGTGCCTTGTATCCGCTGGAGCTGGCCCCGCGCTGGCTGCAGCTGCTGGCGCGTGGAAACCCTGCCGCCTACGCGGTGGATCTGCTACGAGGTGTGCAAAGCGGCCATTTTCAGTACGGTCTGACGACGGCCGTAGGGGTGTTGCTGCTGATTGGCCTGCTGGCTGTCGGCTGGGTGGTGCGCGCGCTGCATGGCAGGGGTGGACGCGTGTAATTCACCCTATGGGAGGCTGCAGGATTGGCAGTGACCGCCGCAGTTGCATTCGTATGATGGAGTGCAACTCGCCAAACTGGCTTAGTAAAGAGAAGATTAATCGAAGTATTCTGCATCAAACTGTTGTGCAACGCCGAACACTGCGCTGAAGGCGTACATGTTAGTGGAGTTAGCTACCCCCGACTTCCGTAGAAAAATTCGAGTGTCTGCTTGGCAGCGAAGAGCTGCCGTAAGCTGCATGGCGGCTAAATGACCGATTTGGCCAACCAGCAGTTGGTGAGTCCGCTAGGTAGACGGCAGTTCGGTCAAAGTGGACGGTCCTAGCCAAAGGCACAAAGCCCGCTTTTGTATTCATTGCAGCCGATAAGGTATCTATAAAAGTAAGGGCGATTCACCTGCAACAGGGACCAGCAGTTTTTCTGATGAATAGGTTGGTAGCGAGAATGGCGAATTCACTCTACGCTTACCTACAAGAGAGACTAGCGACAGTAATCAACCAAGCATGCAATTGAATTCATATCCAATTCCTCCGAATGAGCCAGAACGTCTACAGCTGTTGCACGCGCTCGCCATCCTGGACACCCCTCCTGATGAAGTTTTTGACAGAATTACCCGGCTTGTTTCCAGATTGTTGAAGGTACCGATTGCACTAGTCTCCTTGGTGGACGAGGATCGGCAGTGGTTCAAGTCCAAGGTCGGTTTGACTGCTCCGCAAACACCAAGAGATGTAGCGTTCTGTGCGCATGCCATTGCTCAGACCGAACCTCTGGTTGTTGAGGATACGCAACTGGATGCCCGGTTCTTCAATAATCCCTTGGTAACAAGTTCCCCAGATATCCGTTTCTACGCTGGCGTGCAGATCAGGTCCGGCGGTGGCCTAGCGCTGGGCACCCTATGCGCTATCGACACGAGCCCTCGTGCACTTAGCCCCGAGCAGATTGCGATCCTGGTTGATTTGGCGGAAATGGTCAGCCGAGAAATGCAATTGCGTGAAACGCTCTTGTTGACTGAGGCAGAAATAAATCATTCACAGGATGTCATTGACGCAGCGGAAATACGATTCCGTACCGTTTTCGAGCGTGCCGGTGTTGGGATCGCAATGGTTGCGCCTGACGGTGGGTGGATCGGCGTCAACGATGCTTTATGCGACATAGTCGGTTACACGCGTGAAGAACTAGCCCATATGACGTTCCAGCATATTACCTATGCTGATGATCTCAACGCCGACTTGAGCATGCTCGAGCAGCTCGTAGCCGGTGAGATTGACCGTTATCAGCTGGATAAACGATACATTCACAAAAGCGGCAAGCTAGTCTGGATCAATTTGACAGTGACCAAGCAGCTGAATAAGCAGGGGCAGTTGGAGTACTTCGTTTCAATCATCAAAGATATTCACTCCAGAAAAGAAGCCGAGAGTTCACTTGCCGAGTTAAGACGGACGCTCGAGGTGCGTGTCAAGGATAGGACAAAAGAGCTGCGCTCGGCCAACGAAATGCTTGCGTCGGTCATTAACCAGCAATTGCAAACAGAGCAGGCGCTACGTAAGCGTGACACCGAGCTAAGCGCCATTCTTGAAAATGCAAATGATGCGTATGTGTGCATCAATCAGGCCGGTGTTGTGAGTGCATGGAACCAGCAAGCTGAGAGTACTTTTGGCTGGAGTAAGGATGAAGCCGTTGGTCACCTCCTGGAAGAGCTGATTATTCCTCCGGTCATGCAAGAAAGGCATCGCAAGGGAATGCAGCATTATCTTCAGTCGAGAACATCAGATGTCATTGGCCATCGGCTAGAGCTTGCCGCAATGAGAAGGGATGGCAGCATCATCCCTGTCGAGGTGCGTATCCAGGCATTACAGTTTGATGATGAGATATTGTTCAGTGCATTTCTGCATGACATTTCCGCACGCAAACAGATGGAGACATTGCGTGAGCAAGAGGCTCGGATTGATGCATTGACTGGTCTTCCGAATCGCCGTGCGTTCTTTGAAACCCTACCCAAAGCTATTGTGCGGTGCCAGCGTAGCGATCAAGCCCTAGCTCTCCTCTTTATCGATCTGGATGGCTTCAAGGCCGTCAACGATGCGCAAGGGCACCATACCGGAGATTTGCTCTTGGGCGAGATTGGTCAGCGTCTGTCCGGTCTGCTGCGGGAAACCGATACTGTTGCTCGCCTTGCCGGAGATGAATTCGTAGTCATTCTGGAAAATCTGGATACTGCAGACCCGAGAGCGCAGGAAATAGCTCAGAAAATTCTAGCCAAAATTGCACAACCTCTCGCTTTGGACACAGTGTCTGTTCAAGTCAGTGCCAGTATCGGTATCGCGCTACATCGGCCTGGTGATGATATTGATATCGAAGCCTTGCTCAGCCGTGCTGACAAAGCGATGTACGACGCCAAGCATGCGGGGAAGGCCAGGATTGTTCTCGCTTGATTGCACTGGCCTGTGTCCGTGACCATTTTTCACTGCCCATGCCGACAGAATGCGGTGGCTGCCCCGAGTCAGCTAGACAGGCATGCTGCCAGGTGGTCGGCAGTTAAGAAAAGTCAAATATCTGCTTGATGATAAGTCGTGACTGACCAGTGAAGACGACTGGTCATTCGGTACTGGCTGAGGAGCATTACCTGCTTCAGGTCAATTTTTCTACGTAAGAACTGGTCAAGAATTTGCAGCATGCAGAGCTGTCGTATATAACATCGTCATTTGATGCACTGCCGCATGGAGCCTAGCATGAATGCCGCAAAAAAAATCCGCTTGCTGATCGATTCGGGAGAGAGTCCTGAGCAAGTACAAGTCTTGAAAGAGATGGCCATTGCCTTGCAAATGAAAGACGACTTCAGCATCGACCGGCTGTACCAGATTGACCAGCGCTACTTTGATGTGGCCATGGATCTGCTCAAGGAGTGGCGTTTTGACCATCACATTGCATCACGCAGCAAGCTAATCGATATGCTGCTTCCAGAGGTCATGCCTGCAGTCCTAGCCGTTTGCAATGAGCCTTAACCACTCCATTGAGTCTGGAGACATCCTCTCTGCCGAGGAGGCAATGAGTAGAGACGAAGTATCTTATCGCGGACGGAAAATCCGGATTTTTGCCATTTACCACGAAGGTGAAAGCAAGTGGGAGGGGTGGTCGGGTATCAGCGTTACCGAAGCGGACCATTTCATTGGCAGTTACTCAGGTCTGCTTGACTTACACGAAACCAGAGAAGGTGCATTGGCGATGGCTCTCTATGTGGCCATGGCATGGCTTGATGCATTCGAGCTGGGCTTGCTGTCTTCCATTGCAGGCGATGCATTGGTTGATCGTGTAGGCTGACCGCCTGCATAGCCAGAAAAAAAGCCCCTGATTACAGGGGTATTCGTCAGTCAGACACCACTATTCGGATGCTAGTAGTAAGTGGGGATGAAAGTAGTGTGATGAACAGGAAATTTTCGAAAACCACATGGCAGCTCATCGCCGGGGTACTGATAGCTCTAGTTCTACTGTATGTCGATCACGACATGGAACACCCTAGTCATTACTACGCAAGCCGCTTGGTTCGATTGCTGGCGAAGGTGCTGTAGCAGTCATGAAAGTTTTTGATGCTTTAATGGAAGTTCTCATTGTTCAAACTGCCATTCATCACGCGGTGTGTGAGTAGTCGGTATGTCAGAACAACTGGCAATCTAACAGTTATGTTGACGGCAGGGTTGCCAAATTATTGCCCGGGGCCACTAAAGGCTTGAAATTAAGAAAAGCGCTACATGATAGCGCTTTTTTATGTCCGCATTTTGTCAGATCAGATTGCCAGGTCTTCCAGGCTGAAACCTTCATCCAACTGAGCTTGCACCCAAGCCGGCTTACGGCCACGACCAGTCCAGGTCTGGGAAACATCATTCGGGTTCTTGTATTTAGCTTCTACCGGCTTGCGTACAGCAGCTGTAGCTTTACTCATTACATCATCCAGGCTCAGGCCATACGACTTAGCCAGCTCAAGGATCTGCTTTTTTGCATTAGCTTTCTCTTCAGTTTCACGACGGCTAATTTCAGCGTCTACCGACTTCAGCAAGTCCTGGAGTTCAGTAAAGTTAAGATTCGAAAGTTCCATATGGGTATCCATGGGTAGTAAAGGGATCGGGTTATGCGGTATGTGCTTTTATTGGAATTATACGTGTTGTTTTTATATTGCAATATATAGCCCATTCTTGCATGAGCTGCATACGCTGTGGGAGAAGCTGATCACGTGCGTATGCGGCACGGGTTTGATCGTTGTTGACGTGTGCCAATGCAAGTTCCGATACCTCATCCGAAAATTCAGTCCCTTTGCAGCTGCGTGCCCAATCTTTAAAAGTACTCCGAAAGCCATGGGTCGTGATATTTGCTACCTGCATGCGGTCAAATAGTGCTTTGAAGGCCTGATCGGACATGATGCCCCCTTTGGGGGCGGGAAAAATGAGGCTATTACCAACAATCTTGGGCATGTTTTTCAAGAGCATATAAGCCGAATCGGATAGCGGAACCGTGTGACTTTTACTGGCTTTCATTCGCTCCGCACTAATCGTCCAAGTCTTGTTGTGCAGGTCAACTTCATCCCACGTCGCACCACGAACTTCACCTGAACGGGCTGCGGTCAGAATAGCGAACTCCAAGGCTTTGGCCGATATGCTACTGCGTTCGCGAAGCTTCTCCATGAATGTGCCAATTTCACTGAAGGGGAGGGCGGCATGGTGCTCCACTTTCTGAATCTTGCCTGGTGCTGGCAGAACATGCTTTAAGTTGCCCTGCCATGCTGCCGGGTTTTCGCCTTCTCGGTAGCCAGAAACCTTGGCCCAGTCAAGAATGGACTCAAGCCGGCCACGGAGCCGACTGGCTGTCTCATTCCTTGCATTCCACAGTGAAGAAGTGCTGCCGTCTTTGGAGCTTACCTCTTGGCGTAGCACGAGCAGAATGGCGTCATTGTCTATTGCGTTAATGGGAAACTGACCAATGAGGGGAAAGGCGTAGGTTGTGAGCGTTGAGGACCACTGTTTGACGTGTTTGTCGTTCCGCCATTCGATCTTTTTGTCTTCGATGAAGGCGAGGGCGCACTGTTCGAAAGTTTTGGATTTGGACGAAGTCAGCTTGGCTTTTCGCTTTTCCTGAAGGGGGTCAATCCCATCACGGATCTTCTTCCGCAGAGTACGCGCTTTCTCTCGGGCTTCCGCAAGACTGATCTCAGGAAATGGTCCTAAGCCAATACTCAGACGCCGTACAACTTCCTTGCCGCTTTGATTGATGCGTGATCCCATGGCCGCGCACAACACCCAGGCTCGCGAGTTGCCTGCAATGCGTAGATACAGGCCATCGACACCGCCGACGGCATGCTTGCCATTTTCTTTGAGTCTGGAGACCGCAAGTGCAGAGAGTTCTTTTGCTTTCTTTGGCATGATGCACAATCCTTGTACTGCATAGTGTCCTGCATAAAGTACTGGATTTGAGTGGCGCTGACAAGATGTCGTTAGACACTAAATTTTATAAGGTATTGATATTAAATGGTGAAAGTAGATTTCATTAGATGTGCTTAGACAATACTTGGACGGACCCCCTCTCCGCCAGATTCAAAAAAAGCCCGCTTTTGCGGGCTTTTTTGCGTCCGATCCGGGCATTTCGCTACATTATTGGCAGCCTAGTCATCATCCATGCTGGTGTGTTTCAAGCAGTAAACCGCAGTCCGATTGATCCCTCGTTCCAGCTAACCGCTTTCCATGCATTAACGTCAGTTGCGGTAGCCTTGTCGCCGTTGTGAATGGTAGCTGGCAACACCCCGGCTATTTGTCACTATCTGTGCTTGCGTGTCGTCCGTGCGCAAAAATCACGGTGGATTGAGCACGCCCTTCATCGCTGCTTTTCCTGCCATGGTGGAGGAGTGCTCAGTCCTGCTATGGCTGTCTTGCTGGTGTCGGTGGTCTGCAGTTTTTACATAGAACCCAATTGCAAAAGAGAATGATTTGCATATAGAATGCGAAAAATTATCATTCTCTTGCAGCCATTCCGCATCCTGTCTGTGGCCATGCTGCTCAAATAAAAGGGTATCTCATGCGTTCTACCATCAGCACCGTATTGCTGGCTTCTGCCGCCTTGACTCTGAGTGCCGTAGCGGCGGCCAAGGAATATCCAATTGGCAAGCCCGCCATCAAGAATGGCATGGAAATCGGCGCGGTTTACCTGCAGCCGACCAAGATGGAACCGGAAGGCATGATGCGCAAGGCGGAAGAGTCCGACGTGCATCTGGAAGCCGACATCCACGCAGTGAAGAACAATCCCAACGGTTTTGAAGAAGGGGCGTGGATGCCCTACCTGATGGTCAAGTACGAACTGACCAAGGTGGGCGGCAAGGGCAGCATCAAGGGCGACATGATGCCGATGGTGGCCAACGATGGCCCGCACTATGGCGACAATGTGAAGCTGCAAGGCCCCGGCAAGTACAAGCTGAAGCTGACCATTCTGCCGCCGTCGGAAAACCCGCACGCTCACTTTGGCCGCCATGTGGACAAGGAAACCGGCGTTGGCCCGTGGTACAAGTCTTTCGAGGTGAACTACGAATTCACCTATGCCGGCATTGGCAAGAAGGGCGGCTACTAAGTCGCAGCGCCCGACGGCAAAGTGTAATGCGAATCTAAACGCAAACCATTCCCGTTGGAGTATGATAAGAAACAGCGCTGCCTGATTTGAGCAAGCGCTGTTTTCCATTCAGGGGTTGCACATGAAAGTTGCGATGTTTCTGGCGGCAGCACTGCTGTCGATGTCGGCGCTGGCTGACGACATGCCTACCTACAAGCTGGAGCTGAAGGATGGCGTACTCAAGCCGGCGCGGCTACAGGTGCCGGTCAATACCAAATTCCGCCTGGAAGTGAGCAATACCGGCAAGACGCCGGCTGAGTTCGAAAGCACCCAGCTGCGCAAGGAAAAGGTCTTGGCACCGGGGGTGACTTCTTCGGTGGTGATCCTGCCGCTGGCGGCGGGCGAGTACAAGTTCTTTGATGATTTCCACATGGCAACCGCACAGGGTGTGATTGTTGCCAAGTAAGTGACACGCGCAGGAAGAAGGTAAAGATGGGTCAGGTACTGTTCATTGTCTGGCGCGAAAGCGTGGAAGCCTTGCTGGTGGTGGGCATTCTTAATGCCTGGATGAACCAGAACCCGCAGGGCAAGGCCGGTAAACCCTATTTGTGGGGTGGCGTGGCCCTGGGTATTGCGCTAGCCATTTTGCTGGCGGTGGCGCTGTTTTCTGCCAGTACGCTGATGGCCGGTTCGCAAGACGTGTTCCAGACTGTCATGGAGTTCATGGCTTCCGGCCTGATCGTGCAAATGGTGCTGTGGATGCGCGAGCATGGCCGCACGCTGAAGAAAGAGCTGGAATCCGGCCTGGCCGACAATGCCAGTTCGGCCAACTGGTGGGGCGTCACCACGCTGGTGGCCATTGCCGTGGCGCGTGAAGGCAGCGAAACCGTGGTGTTTCTGTATGGCATGCTGGGCAGTGCCGACGGTCAGACCCTGCTGAACATGAGCGGCGCGGCACTGTTGGGGCTGGGGCTGGCCTTCCTCACCTTCTATGTGTTGCAGCTGGGTGGCAAGGTGCTGTCGTGGCGGCTGTTTTTCCGTTTGACCGAAATCATGCTGCTGCTGCTGGGTGCCTCGCTGTTCCTGGCTGCGGTGGAAAAGCTGATTTCCATGGAAATCCTGCCGGCGCTGATCGACCCGCTGTGGGACAGCTCGGCCCTGCTGGATGACATGACGCCCGCTGGTGGCGTGGTGGCTTCGCTCACTGGTTACCGTGCCCATCCGGCCTTGATGAGCCTGCTGGCTTATCTCTCATTCTGGGCAGGCGTGTTTGGCCTGTTCTTCTGGCGCAAGCGTCGTCAGGCCGCATGAAACCGTTTGCTGATCACCGGCGTCGGCCCGAACTGGCGCGCCCGCTGACTGGCGGTTGCGGCAGCCACGCGGCAGCCGGCCATGGCCGCCTGGCCGTGGTGGGCAACTGGCTGCGCGACCATGCCGGCACCCTGCGCCTGCTGCAGTGGTTGGTGGTGCTGGTGTATGCGGCGCTGCTGCTGATTCCGGCCTGGCTGCCGCTGCCGGGTGACAGCGCGCGCATCGTCAACAATCTCACCATCTTTGCCCAGTTTGTGTTCTGGGGTATCTGGTGGCCTTTCGTGCTGCTGTCCATGGTGCTGTTTGGCCGGCTGTGGTGCGGCGTGCTGTGTCCGGAAGGGGCGCTCAGCGAATGGGCGGCCAAGAAGGGCCTGGGCCGACCGATTCCACGCTGGATGCGCTGGGACGGCTGGCCCTTTGTCGCTTTTGCCCTTACCACCTTGTACGGCCAGCTGGTGAGTGTTTACCAGTATCCCAAGGCGGCGCTGCTGGTGCTGGGCGGTTCCACCGTGGCCGCCATTGCCATCGGCCTGGTGTATACCCGTGGCAAGCGCGCCTGGTGCCGCCATCTGTGCCCGGTCAACGGCGTGTTTTCCCTGCTGTCCAAGCTGGCCCCCATGCATTACAAGGTGGATGAACAGCGCTGGCTGGAATCCACCCGCCAGTCCGTCATTCGTATTCAGGCGGTAGACTGCGCACCGCTGCAGCCCTTGCGCCACATGCAGGGCGGCAGTGGCTGTCATATGTGCGGCCGTTGCAGCGGTCACCGCGATGCCATCAGCCTGGGCCTGCGCTCACCGGCAGAAGAGGTGGTGAAGGTGGCGGCCAAGGAAGCCACGGTGTGGCAGACCTTGCTGATTGTCTACGGCTTGCTGGGCATTGCCATGGGGGGCTTTCACTGGACGGCCAGCCCCTGGTTTGTCGACATGAAACAGGCGGCGGCGGAATGGCTGGTGGACCACGACATCATGTGGCCGCTGGATACCGATGCGCCGTGGTGGCTGCTCACGCATTACCCGGATCACAACGACGTGTTTTCCTGGCTGGATGGCATGGCCATCATCGCCTACATGCTGGGTACCGCGCTGGTGATCGGCAGCGGCCTGCTGCTGGCCTTGTCCTGTGCGGTGCGTCTGGCCGGCACGTGGCGCAGCCAGCGCCTGCATCATCTGGCACAAAGCCTGATTCCCTTGGCCGGTATCGGCGTGTTTCTGGGCTTGTCGGCGCTGACGGTGACCCTGCTCAAGGCCGAGGGCATTGCCACCGGTTGGGCCAATGACCTGCGCCTGGGCCTGCTGCTGCTGGCCAATGTCTGGTCGTTGTGGCTGGCGGCGGGCATCGTACGGCAATGGCAGGCCGGCTGGCGCATGCTGCCGGCACTGGCTTGCCTGCTGGCAGGCATGGCGCTGGTGGATGCGGCCTGGGGCTTCATGTTCTGGTGGTGGTAAACCACCAGGCGTGTATGGCAGACAGGGCGGCTTGACCGCCCTGTTTTGCGTCTGGAGTCAGGCGGCGGCCGGTACCCGCAGTAGCTGCAGTACATGACTGCCTGCGGATCGATCCCAATACACGGTGCTTGTCCATGCGCAGTCTCTGCGCATTTGTACTGATGCTCGCGCTTACCCCGCTTGCACTTGCCCAACCGGCGGGAGGCTTGGCTGGCTGGCCTCGTATTACGCGGTCTGGCATTGGCCGGTCTTGTTTGTCTTAAAACATGGTTACAGGCACGATTATTGCGAGTCGGTATCAACGACTTCCTGACGCTGCCATGACTGCTTCCTCTCCATTACGACTGTTGCTGGTCAACGATACCGACCGCCCGATGGCGCAGCTGCATGCCGCGCTGACGGCGGCCGGCTATCTGGTGATCGTCCAGGCCCAGGGTGCGGCCGAGCTGCTGCAGCTGGTGGACAGCCAGGCCCCCGACATCATCATCATCGATACCGAATCCCCCTCGCGTGACACCTTGGAACAACTGGCGCTGATGGGCCATGCCGCGCCACGCCCGGTGGTGATGTTTGCCGAGCAGGGCGGGCTGTCTACCATTCAGGCCGCAGTCAGCGCCGGGGTCACCGCCTATGTGGTGGACCAGGTGGCAGCCAGCCGGCTGGCTCCCATCATCGATATGGCGCGGGTGAAATTTGAAGAAGACGCTCGGCTGAAAAAGCGCCTGGCCGAGGTGGAAGAACAGCTGGCCGACCGCAAGCTGATCGAGCGCGCCAAGGGCATCCTGATGGAGCGCCGCCAGCTCACCGAAGCGCAAGCCTATGCGCTGCTGCGCAGCCAGGCCATGCAAAGCGGCCTGCGTCTGGTGGAGCTGTCCCGACAACTGATCAATTCCAGCAAGCTGCTGGGCTGAAAGCCTTTGATGACTGCTCCTGCATCCCTACACACGCTGAATCTGGGCTTTGTTGCACTCACCGACTGTGCGGCACTGGTGGTGGCCCGCAAGCTGGGGCTGGACCGGGAGCTGGGCCTGCAGTTCTGCCTGCAGCGCCAGCCGTCCTGGTCTGCCGTGCGCGACAAGCTGATGAATGGACAACTGGATGCCGCCCATGCCTTGTATGGCTTGGTCTACGGCATGCAACTGGGCATGGGCAGTCCGCAATGCGAGATGGCCATCCTGATGACGCTGAACCAGAACGGGCAGGGCATCAGTCTGGCCCCGGCGCTGGCGCAGCAATACCGCGAGGGTGTCAGCCTGACCGAGATCAGCCAGCAGCTGGGCCGCCCGCTGACGCTGGCGCACACCTTTCCTACCGGCACCCACGCCATGTGGCTGTATTACTGGCTGGCGGCGCAAGGCGTGCATCCGTTGCGTGAGGCCCGCTGCGTGGTGATTCCCCCGGCCCAGATGAGTGACGCGACGCAGGGCGGCCTGCTGGACGGCTTTTGCGCCGGCCAGCCCTGGCACGCCCTGGCACAGCAGCAGGGTGTGGCCAGCCTGGTGGCCGACAGCGCCGCCATCTGGCCGGATCATCCGGAGAAAGTATTGGCCTGCCGCCGTGAGCTGGTGCAGCAACAGCCCGAGCTGGCCGGGCGACTGGTGCAGGCGTTGTTGCTGGCCAGCCACTGGCTGGACCAGCCGGAAAACCATGCGCAGACGGCCGCCTGGCTGGCGGAGGATGATTGTCTGGCCATGCCGGCCGAGCTGATCCTGCAGCATTGGGAAACCGCCACTGCAGGCCAGCTGCGCTTTTGTGATGAGGGCCGGGTCAACTATCCCTATCTGTCGGACGGGCTGTGGTTCCTGCGGCAATACCGGCGCTGGGGCATGTGGCAGGGCGAGGCCGAGCAGGGCGTGGTGGCCGCCGTCAACCAGACCGCGCTGTACCAGCAGGCGGCGCGGGCTTGCGGTCTGCCGCTGCCTGCAGCCGGCGAGCGCCACAGTGTGCTGATGGATGGCTGCCACTGGCCAGCGCTGGCGGATGCTGCGCCCAGTGTCGGTGCGCTGCAGCATTTCACGCACTAATGCAGTGCAGCATAAGGCCGCAGGCGACGTGAAACAGCTATATACCGGCATTTTGCTGCTGGCACGCTCTTTGCATTGATTAGCTCGCAGCGGCGCAATGGCGTGCCGCCTGCACCAGACATCGCGACAGCGGCCAACGGCGGCCACTGCCGACCCGGACAACGGCGTCCTCTCCTGATTTCACCATCAGGGAGGACGCCGTTTTTGTTTTGGCCATTTGGCGGGAAGCACGCTTCCCCGACAGGAGCACTACATGGACCGCACTTTCTGGCAAGCCGGACACAAGCCGACCCTGTTTTCAGCCTTTTTGTATTTCGACCTCAGTTTCATGGTGTGGTATCTGCTGGGGCCCCTGCAGGTGCCCATTGCCACTGCCCTGCATCTGTCCACCCAGCAGCGCGGCCTGATGGTGGCCACGCCGATTCTGGCCGGGGCCATCCTGCGCTTGCTGATGGGCGTGCTGGTGGACCGCATCGGCGCACGCGCTGCCGGCATCATCGGCCAGCTGATCGTGATTGCCGCCTTGCTGGCGGCCTGGCAGATCGGCATTGCCAGCCTGGGCGGTGCGCTGCTGCTGGGCCTGTTCCTCGGTGTGGCCGGGGCCTCGTTTGCGGTATCGCTGCCGCTGGCCTCGCGCTGGTATCCGCCGCAGCACCAGGGCACGGCCATGGGCATTGCCGGGGCGGGTAATTCCGGCACCGTGCTGGCAGCCTTGTTTGCCCCCGCGCTGGCGGTGGTTTACGGCTGGCAGAACGTGTTCGGCCTGGCCTGCATTCCGCTGCTGGCTGCGTTGGCCATTTTTGCTGTCTGTGCCAAGGACGCACCGAATGCGCCGCCGGCCAAGAAGCTGGCCGACTATCTGGCCGTGCTGAAGGAAAAGGACGCCTGGTGGTTCATGTTCTTCTACGCCATGACCTTTGGCGGCTTCTCCGGTTTTGCCAGCGCGCTGCCGGGCTATTTCCACGACCAATTCGCTTTTGATGCCAAAACGGCTGGCCTGTATACCGCGGCCTGCGTGTTTGCCGGTTCGGTGATGCGGCCGCTGGGTGGCATGCTGGCCGACCGTCTGGGCGGTACCCGCTCGCTGCTGGCGGTTTACCTGTGCTGTGCACTGCTGATTGGCGCGGCCGGTTTCAATGTGGGTGGCCCGTCTGCGGCGCTGGTGTTGTTCATCCTGGCCATGCTGTGCCTGGGGGCCGGCAACGGCGCGGTGTTCCAGCTGGTGCCGCAACGCTTTGGCAAGGAAATCGGCGTGCTGACCGGCCTGGTGGGCATGGCCGGCGGGGTGGGGGGCTTTGCACTGGCCGCCAGCCTGGGGGCGATCAAGCAGGCCACTGGTGGCTATGCGGCTGGCTTGTGGCTGTTTGCCTGCTTGTGTGGCCTGGCCTGGCTCAGCCTGGCCGGCGTGAAACAACGCTGGCGCAGTGGCTGGACCGTCGCCGCGGCCCGCGTATAAGAAGCGAAGGAGAGCACGATGGATATGGCAGAACTGCAGGGCAAGACCCGGCAAAAGCTGGTGGTGGTGGGTAACGGCATGGCCGGCATCCGCACCGTGGAAGAGTTGCTGGGCCTGGCACCGGAGATGTACGACATCACCGTATTCGGTGCCGAGCCGCACCCCAACTACAACCGCATCCTGCTGTCGCCGGTGCTGGCCGGGGAGCAAGACTTCAAGGACATCATTCTCAACAGCGTGGCGTGGTATGCCGAGCACGGCATCACCCTGCACATGGGCAAGAACGTGGCCACCATCGACCGGGTAAGGCGCAAGGTGATTGCCGAGGACGGCACCGAGGCCGCCTACGACCGCCTGCTGCTGGCCACCGGCTCCACGCCCTTCATGCTGCCGGTGCCGGGCAAGACGCTGGATGGTGTCATCAGCTACCGCGACATCCGCGATACCGAGTTGATGATGGATGCCGCCAAGACCAAGCGCCAGGCAGTGGTGATCGGCGGTGGCCTGCTGGGGCTGGAAGCCGCCAATGGCCTCAAGCTGCGTGGCATGGACGTGACCGTGGTGCATCTGGGCGACTGGCTGCTGGACCGCCAGCTGGACGATGTGGCCGGCGACCTGCTGCGCCGGGCGCTGGAAGAACGAGGCATCGATTTTTTGCTGGGCAAGCAGACCGCCGCCATTCTGGATGACGGCCAGGGCGGGGTGGCCGGGGTGCGCTTCAGCGATGGCGAACAGCTGGACGCGCAACTGGTGGTGATGGCGGTGGGCATCCGCCCCAATACCGCGCTGGCCGAATCCTGCGGCCTGCATTGCGAGCGCGGCATCGTGGTGAGCGATGCGCTGCAAACCTACGACCCGCGCGTGTATGCCGTGGGCGAATGTGTCAGCCACCGTGGCGTGGCCTATGGCCTGGTGGCCCCGCTGTTCGAGCAGGCCAAGGTGTGCGCCAACCATCTGGCCCAGCTGGGAATCGGCCGCTATCAGGGCTCGGTGCTGTCCACCAAGCTGAAAGTGACCGGGATTGATCTGTTCTCCGCCGGCGACTTCATGGGTGGGCAGGGCATGGAGGATATCGTGCTGTCCGACCCGGCTGGCGGTGTCTACAAGAAACTGGTGATCAAGGACGACAAGCTGGCCGGGGTCTGCCTGTATGGCGATACCGCCGATGGTGCCTGGTATTTCAAGCTGCTGCGCGAGGGCCGCTCGGTAGCCGACCTGCGCGACACGCTGATGTTTGGCGAATCCGCCATTGGCGACGCCGGGGTGCAGGGCCAGAGCAAGGCCGCCTGCATGCAGGACAGCGACGAAGTGTGCGGCTGCAACGGCGTGTGCAAGGGAACCATCGTCAAGACCATCAAGGACAAGGGCCTGTTCACGCTGGACGAGGTGAAAAAGCACACCAAGGCCGCCAGCTCCTGCGGTTCCTGCTCCGGGCTGGTGGAACAGATCCTGATGAGCGTGGTGGGCACTGATTTTCAGGAAACCCCCAAGACCAAAGCCGTGTGCGGCTGTACCGAACGCAGCCATGGCGAAGTACGCAAGGCCATCCGCGAACAGCACCTGCTGACCCATGCCGAGGTGTTCCACTTTCTGGAATGGCGCACCCCCAATGGCTGTGCCACCTGCCGCCCGGCCATCAACTACTACCTGCTGTCCAGCTGGCCGCACGAGGCGGTGGATGATCCGCAAAGCCGCTTCGTCAACGAGCGGGTGCACGCCAATATCCAGAAAGACGGCACGTTCTCGGTGATTCCGCAGATGAAGGGCGGCGTCACCACCGCCAGCGAGCTGCGCCGCATTGCCGACGTGGCCGACAAATACCAGGTGCCGATGGTGAAAGTCACCGGTGGCCAGCGCATCGACCTCTTGGGGGTGAAGAAGGAAGACCTGGTCAACGTGTGGCAAGACCTGGGCATGCAGTCCGGCCACGCCTACGGCAAATCCATCCGCACGGTGAAAACCTGCGTCGGCAGCGAGTTCTGCCGCTTCGGCACCCAGAACAGCACCCAGATGGGCATTGATCTGGAAACCATGCTGGCCAATATGTGGTCGCCGCACAAGGTGAAGCTGGCGGTGTCCGGCTGCCCGCGCAACTGTGCCGAAGCCGGCATCAAGGACGTGGGGGTGATTGCGGTGGATTCCGGCTGGGAGCTGTATGTCGGCGGCAACGGCGGCATCAAGACCGAGGTGGCGCAGTTTCTGTGCAAGGTGAAAACCGCCGAGGAAGTGAAGGAATACAGCGGGGCATTTTTGCAGCTGTACCGCGAGGAAGCCTATTACCTGGACCGCACCGTGCACTACATCGCCCGCGTCGGCCTGGATGTGATCAAGGCCAAAGTGGTGGCCGATGCCGCCAGCCGCCAGGCGTTGTACCAGCGGTTGCTGTTTTCCCTGCAAGGCCTGCCCGACCCATGGGCGGCGCGCATTGCCGGTACGCAGAAAAACGAATTCATTCCGATCAAGCTGCACGCCTGAGGAGCGCACGCCATGACAGACAGCCAACACTGGGTACACATCTGCGCCCTTAGCGACATTCCGCCGCAAGGCAGCCGGGTGGTGGAACGCGCCAGCGGCAATGTGGCGGTGTTCCGCACCCATGACGACCAGGTGTTTGCCCTGCTCGACCGTTGCCCGCACAAGGGTGGGCCGCTCAGCCAGGGCATCGTCCACGGCCATGGGGTGACCTGCCCGCTGCACAGCTGGAATATCGATCTGGCCAGCGGCGAGGCTCGCGCACCGGACCAGGGCTGCGCCCGCCATTTTCCAGTGAAGCTGGAGCAGGGCATGGTGCTGCTGGGCTTGTGAACAAGGCCGATTGCAACGGGTTGCAACGGGACCTTGTCATCAGAAAAGGATGAGCAAAATGGGCAAGACTGAAACCCGCTCCACCTGCTGCTATTGCGGCACAGGCTGTGGCGTGCTGATTGCCAGCGAGGATGGGCGCATTAGCGGTGTGCGTGGCGACCCCGAACATCCGGCCAATTTCGGCCGGCTGTGCAGCAAGGGGCTGAACCTGGCGGCCAGCGCCGCCAGTGACAGCGGCCGCGCACTGCACCCGGAAATGCGGCTTACCCGCGATGCGCCGCGCCAGCGCGTTGCCTGGGATAGCGCGCTGGACAGCGTGGCCGAAAGTTTTGCCCGCATCATCCGCCAGCACGGGCCGGACGCGGTGGCTTTTTACGTGTCCGGCCAGTTGCTGACCGAGGACTACTATCTGTTCAACAAGCTGGCCAAGGGCGTGGTGGGGACCAACAATATCGACACCAATTCCCGCCTGTGCATGTCCAGCGCCGTTACCGCTTACAAGAAAGCCTTCGGGGCCGATGGCCCGCCCACCTGTTATGCCGACCTGGAACAAGCCGACTGCGTGCTGTTTGCCGGCAGCAATCTGGCCTACGCCCACCCGGTGCTGCTGCGCCGGCTGGAAGAGGCGCGCGCGGCACGTCCGGACACGCGCTGGATCGTCATCGACCCGCGCCGCACCGACACCGCCGCCATGGCCGACCTGCACCTGCAGATTCAGCCCGGCACCGATGTGGCGCTGTTCAACGGCATGCTGCACCACCTGATCTGGGAAGGGCTGGTGGCGGAGGATTACATCAGCGCCCACACGGAAGGCTTTGCCGAACTCAAGCAGATGGTGCGCAATACCACGCCGAAAATGGCGGCGGAAATCTGCGGCATCCGCGAGGAAGACCTGATCCAGGCCGCCGAGTGGTTTGGCTACAGCCCGGCCAGCCTGTCGCTGTACTGCATGGGGCTGAACCAGTCCAGCCACGGCACCGACAAGAACCTGGCGCTGATCAACCTGCATCTGGCCACCAGCCAGATCGGCAAGCCCGGTGCCGGGCCGTTCTCGCTCACCGGCCAGCCCAATGCCATGGGCGGGCGCGAGGTGGGCGGCATGGCCACCATGCTGGCCGCACATCGCGATATCGATAATGCCGCACACCGTGCGGAAGTGGCTGCCCATTGGGGCGTGCCGTTCGAGCGGCTGTCGGCCACGCCCGGCCTGCCGGCCATCGCCATGTTTGAAGCGCTGCAGCAAGGGCGTATCAAGGCCATCTGGATTGCCTGCAGCAACCCGGCGCACTCGCTGCCCAATCTGCCACAGGTACGCGCCGCACTGGCACAGGCCGAGCTGGTGGTGGTGCAGGACGCCTTTGCCCACACCGACACCACCGTGCTGGCCGACATCCTGTTGCCCGCTGCTACCTGGGGCGAGAAAGAAGGCACGGTCACCAATTCCGAACGCTGCATCAGTCGGGTACGCGCCGCCGTGCCGCCACCGGGCGAGGCGCAGAGCGATGGCTGGATCGTCAGCCAGGTTGCGCGCCGGCTGGAGGCGCTGCTGTATCCCGGCAGCGCCAGTTTGTTTGGCCATGCCGCTGTCGCCAGCGTGTTCGACGAACACCGTGGGCTGACCACGGGGCGCGATCTGGACATCAGCGGGCTGGACCATGCCTTGCTGGACAGCGCCGGACCGCAGCAATGGCCGCTGCCAGCCGGTGCGGCACAGGGTCGGGCACGGCGCTATGTCGACGGCGTGTTTGCCAGCGCCAATGGCCGGGCGCGCTTTCATGCCGTGCGCTACCAGCCGCCGGCGGAGAATGTATCGGCGCATTACCCCTTCCGCCTGCTGACTGGTAGGTTGCGTGACCAGTGGCACGGCATGAGCCGCACCGGCCGCCTGCCACAACTGTTTGCCCACCGCCCGGAACCGGCGCTGGACATGCACCCGGACGATGCCGAGCGCCGTGGCCTGCAGGCGGGCGATCTGGTACGTATCAGCAGCAAGCGCGGCCAGTTGGTGCTGCCGCTCTCCCTCAGCCGCGAACTGCCCGGCGGTACGGTGTTTGCCGCCATGCACTGGAATGGCCAGTTCCTCAATAGCGGCGGCATCAATGAAACCAGCCAGCCACAGGTGGATGGCCAGTCCTTCCAGCCGGAACTCAAGCACGCGGCGGTGAGGGTGGAAAAGATCAGCCTGCCGTGGCGGGTAACGGCGGCGCTGCGCTGTGACGATCTGCCGGCCTTGCAGGCGCGGCTGGCACCGTTGTTGCGCCAGTGCAGCTATGCTGCCATCTCGCTGCAAAACCCGGATGTGCTGCTGCTGCGTGCCGCGCACCAACAGGCCGTGGCGGGCTGGCTACAACCATTGCTGGATGTGCTGGGCCTGCACACCGGGCCGGATGTGCTGGAATACCGTGACGACCGGCGCAGCGTGGTCAAGCGCGTGGCCTGGGCAGATGGCGTGCTGGCGGGTTTTGTTTTTGCCAGCAGCAGCGCCGCCGATGGTCTGGCAGCGGAAAGCCTGCTGCAGCAACTGCAAGCCGGTGAGCCGTGGCAGGGCTTGCGGCTGGCGGTGTTTGCTCCGACCGGCCAGCGTGCCGTGGTGCGGGAAAAGATCATCTGCCAGTGCAAGCAGGTGGGAGAACACGCCATCCGCCAGTGTCTGGAGCGGGGCGAGAGTGTGGAACACATCAAGGGCACACTGGGCTGCGGCAGCGTCTGCGGCTCCTGCGTGCCAGAAATCAAACGCATGGCCGCCACTGTGGCGCAGCCTGCCTGAACAGGGAGTCGGAACATGAAACGCGCAACAGGCAAGGTCGTGCTGCTGGGGGCTGGCCCCGGCGATCTGGAACTGCTCACCCTCAAGGCGGCGCGCCAGCTGCAGGCCGCCGAGGTGCTGCTGCTGGACGAACTGGTGAATCCGGACATCGTCAGCCTAGCCCCGCAGGCGCAGGTGGTGCGAGTGGGCAAGCGCGGCGGCTGCAAGTCCACGCCGCAGGATTTCATCCAGCGTCTGATGCGCCGTTATGCGCTGCAGGGCAGGCAGGTGGTGCGGGTGAAGGGCGGCGAAGTGTTGCTGTTTGGCCGTGCCGGCGAGGAAATCCGCTATCTGCAGCAGCATGGCATTGCCGTGGAAGTGGTCAATGGCATCAGTTCGGCGCTGGCGGCAGCCGCCAGCCTGAACGTGTCGCTTACCCATCGCCAGCATTGCCGGGGCGTGACGCTGGTGACGGCGCATGCGCAGGATCACAGCGAGCCAGACTGGCAGGCGCTGGCTGCCACTGGCACCACGCTGGCCATCTATATGGGCATGAGCCGCATCGGCAGCCTGAACCAGGCGCTGTTGCAACACCTGCCGGCGACTACCCCAGTGGCGGTGGTGCAGTGGGCCAGCACACCACAGGAACGGCGTTTGCTGAGCACCCTGGCTACGCTGGAGGCTGATGCCGGTGCCGCCGGCATGGGCAGCCCGGCCATCATCCTGGTGGGCGAGGCGATGGCTGAGTCAGAAGGGTTTGTATGTCCTGACATGAATGATCCCGTCGCCATTCATGCCTAATCAATACGCAGGCCGTGTGCTTGGTGTGGTAAGCCGCCACGCCGGCGGAAGAAATAATGGCTTGCTGAATCGTCCCTGCTTTTCTCGATGTGTGAATGGCGGTAGTCAATAGAGAAGACGACATCGAGACGCGGCTGTGGCTGGCCGCTTCAGCCTATTTTCGGCCAAGCGCAAAGGGGGCGGCGGCCCCCTTCGCCTAGTCTGCTATCCCGGCCTGTACCTGGCTTGACTCGCTGACGAGGCTCATCGTCGATCCGGGAGCCTGTCTACAGCCCCAGCGCCGACAGCGACGGATGCTCATCCGGCCGCCGGCCTTGCGCCCAGTGGAACAGGCGCGCGGATTCGGTGATGGCAAGGTCATTGATGCTGGCGTGGCGAATCGCCATCAGGCCGTGTTCGTCGAATTCCCAGTTTTCGTTGCCATAGGAGCGGTACCACTGGCCTGCCCGGTCATGCCATTCGTAGGCAAAGCGCACGGCGATGCGCTTATCGCTAAAGGCCCACAGCTCCTTGATCAGCCGGTAGTCCAGCTCGCGCTGCCACTTGCGGGCAAGCAAGGCTTCAATCGCTTCCCGGCCCTGGATGAACTCATTGCGATTGCGCCACTGGCTGTCGGGCGTGTAGGCCTGTGCGATGCGGGCGGGGTCGCGGCTGTTCCAGGCGTCTTCGGCCAGGCGGACTTTCTGGGTGGCAGTGGTGGAATCGTACGGCGGTAAAGGCGGGCGGCTCATGGGTGGCTCCTTGGCGATGGCCCCGGCGTGGGCCGGGGTTGAGGGTCAGGCGGTCAGCGGCTGTACTTCGGGGAAGTCGATGTCGGTACCGGCTACCGAGTTAATGTAGTTGGTCCAGGTATTGAGTGCGACGTGCAGCACGATTTCGATGATCTGTGCGTCGTCATAACCGGCTTCCTTGATGGTCTGCAGCGGGCCGCTGCCGACATGGCCGCGTTCACGTGCTACTTGGGCGGCGAAGCGCACGGCGGCATCGGCCTTGGCATCGCTCGAGCTGCCGCGGCGGTTGGCCAGGATTTCGGCATCGTCGAGCTTGGCGAGCTTCTTGCCCAGATAGCTATGGGCGGACAGGCAATAGGCGCAACGATTGATTTCCGCCACCGCCAGGGCGATGCGTTCGCGGGTCTGCGCCGGCAGGGCGCCACGGCCCAGTGCACCAGATAGCGCGAGATAGCCTTCCAGGACTTGCGGGCTGTTCGATACCAGGCGGAACAGGTTCGGGACGATGCCAAACTGCTTGTTGACTGCTTCCAGCAACGCTTGCGATGCGGCAGGGGCGTCAGCGATGGTGGCGGGGGTGTAGAGGTGCGACATGTTCTAGCTCCGTTCAGGGTGGTGGGGTGCGACAAGCCAAATCATACTTACCTTTATGTTTGATGATAATGAGGTAAAATTATGAATAACTATCCCGAAAATTGAGAATATGGCTGATCGACTGGAAGCGATGTCGCTGTTGGTGGCGGTGGTGGATGCCGGTGGTTTTTCGGCGGCGGCGCGCCGGCTTGCCCTGCCGCTGGCAACCGTCAGCCGCAAGGTGGCGGACCTCGAGGCGCATTTGGGAGTGCAGCTATTGCAGCGCTCCACGCGCCATATTGCGCTGACCGACGCCGGCCGTAGCTATGTGGAATCGTGTCGGCGCATTCTCGACGATGTGAACGAAACCGAGCGTGCAGCCACCGGCGAATATGCAGCGCCAAAGGGCGATCTGGTCATCACCGCGCCCGTGGTGTTCGGCCGCCTGCATGTCACACCGGTGGTGGTGGCGTTCCTCAAGGCTTTCCCCGCTATCAATGTCCGCCTGCTGTTGAGCGACCGCATCTCGCATCTGCTGGAAGAGCATATCGATCTGGCGGTGCGCATTGGTCCTCTGCCGGATAGCAGCCTGGTCGCCACCCGCGTGGGCGAAGTTCGCCAGGTGGTCTGTGCCTGCCCGGAATACCTGGCCCAGCGCGGCGTGCCGGTAGTGCCCGAGGACATCAGCGCGCACGACTGCATCAGCTATGAAGGGCTGGCCGGCACACAGGCCTGGGCTTTTTATCGGGGAGAACAGGTTTCGCTGCTACCCATCAAGCCGCGACTGATCGTCAACGGCGCGGAGGCCGCGCTCGATGCCGCCTGCGGCGGCCTTGGCCTTACCCGTGTGCTGTCCTACCAGTGCGAGCCTGCCCGGCAGGCCGGCAAGGTGCAGATTGTGCTGGCGGATTTTGAGCCGGCACCGTGGCCGGTGAGCCTGGTGTATGCCGGGCAGGGCAGGTTGCCAATCAAACTGCGGGCCTTCCTGGATTTCGCTGCGCCAAGATTGCGTAGTCAGCCGCTGCACCCTGGGCAGGGACGATAGCTGCTGATCGTAGCGCAGCGGTAGCTTTCCCATGAAAACAGCAGACATGCTGGCTTATTACGCAGCTGATTTATCCCGGGCAATGCCGGATAACCGAGGCAAGGTCCGCTGGGCTGTGCAGCAGCGGGAAGAGTTCATGCCGCACTGTGCCAGTGCAGCAGGACACCACAACCGTGGACAAAGCCAAGCGCGATTAGTCCGCGCCAGGCTTGTCCTGAGCAAGAGAATGCGGCCTGCCTGAGCAAACAGGGAGCGCCAGCCGGGCGTGTTGTAGCCATTTCTCTTGTCTTCTTGTGCAAGCCGCCCTGTGGCGGCTTTTTTGGCGCGATCTACCCGGTGACGCCCCCATGCGTGAGCGTCAGTTGCGCCCTCTGCGTTCTGGCTCCATGGCGTGAACAAATACCGTATAAGTGTCGGCCGGGCGCAGCCCACCCGCCATGTCCAGAGCGCGACCGATAGCCCCACGGTGATAGCTGCCGTGATTGACCAGATGGAACAGAATCTCTTCACGGGTCATCGAGCCAGTTTTCCCATCCAGAAAGCGAAAGTGGATTATTTCGCCCAGCTTTTCCGGCGACAGTGCTGCTGCATAGGGCTGCAGCCAGTCATTTGCATCTGACAAGCGTTTGCCCAGCTCCTCCAGTGCAGGGACGATTTCCGAGTTCGTGCTTGCATGCGGCTCGGGCATACCCGTCAGCCTGGCCCGGAACACTTCCTCCACCCGCACCATGTGATTCAACTGCTGGCGCGCAAAGGCCAGCTCTGCCGGAAAGGCCTGTGCATCAATCAGCGCAATGGCCGCAAGCGTGCGCTGGTCAGCCCATTGCTTGTAGCGCAGCTGGTTCAGGATTTGTGTTGAAGACATGGGAATGATCTCGTCAATTTTTGAAGCTGCAGTCAGGCAGCTGGCTGAATGGCGCAGCGCCGGGTGGGCTGCCGTGGTCGGCCCACGCCGTTACTGTCAGGCAAAGCCATGCATCCAGCCAGCAAAAATGTGGATTCAGCGAGCTGCTGAAGTCGCAAGCTTCAGACCCAGCGCAATCATCACTCCGCCAGCGATGCGATCCATCGCAGTTTTGTAGCGCAAATATTGCTTGCGTGGGGCGGCGGATGAAAGCGCTAATGCCACCAACGCATACCATCCGGCTTCAATGCAAAAAACCAGCAAGACAATGGTGCTGCTGAATGCGATGGAAGGGAGCTGCGGCAGAAATGTGGCAAAAACACTGGCATAAACAATCGCGGTTTTGGGATTGCTCAGCTGGGTACTGGCACCGGTCATGGCACTTCTCATGTAACTGCTATCGGTCGACACCGTGCCATCCGAGGGCATGGCTAGTGCTTGCTTGGCACCACGCCAGATTTTCAGTCCCAGATAGGCCAGATATAAACCACCAGCCATCTTGAGAAAGAGATAAAGCGCTGGCACGGCCAGCAGCAAACCATTCAGGCCAAGCAATGACAGCGCGGCAAAGATAAAACCACCCACGCCCATGCCAAGCGCAGTGCAAAGACCATTGATGCGGCCGGATGTCACCGCAGTTTTGGCTACCATCACAAAACTTGGCCCCGGGCTGATGGCACCAATAAAGAGTGCAGACCCGATGCTGATTAATGCGGTTATTTCTTGCATTTTCTTCTCCTGAATATTATTGGATGGCAACTTAGCTGATTGTGAATAATATCTTTCAGCGCAAGATTGTGCTGTTGTCGGTAGCCTTAATATGGAGCATGTGGCTATTCGGAGTGTGCATTTTGTTGGATGTCTGCAAATTATCCAATGACTACCAGTCAGAATTAACTAAATTTTCTTCGCTCTGGTGAGTGCGATATTTAACAATGCTACACCAGCCACAAAACACCAAAATTGAAAAGGTGGTAAGTTGCCAGACATGGCTCCGATAATTAAGCCAGACCCTAATTCTGCGAATATTTTTGACATTCTCTTTGCTCTCTAGTTACTACGTCTGGGAAGACGTTACTCGTTAAGCCCAGATATGAAAGTTGAGCGTAATATTATCCGGCGTAAATAAATGCAACCCGATTGATTAACGGCATAAGCACGATGATCCCATGCTCGGAATAAGCATACCAACTACCCTGTGCGGAGACTGCACGGTTGATCTCACTTGCAACCTCAGCTTTGATTGGAATGCCAAAGCCATACTGATTTAAGTAATTTTCCAGTAAAGGCCCTGATTCTGTACGTGAAGCCCCTTCCCCCTCAAACCACTCTCGATGACCTTGCAAGGGAGTGGCCTCCCATGTCAGTTCAGGTACCAATACGCTCGGATTTTTGTGGGTCATATGCGAAGGAAGCTCATACAAGATGACTCCCGTTTCATTTCCTCCGGGGCCAAAACCCCAAGAGTTAGTCTCAGTGTACAGAACCTTCTGCACTTCTAGCTGCGGAGGAAGCAGGGATAAGCGATTTGGTGTTCCGATAAACCATACTGCAGCCGATAGGGCTATGCAAAGAAGCAAACATGACAGTACGCAACCCAGCATTCGACGGTTCATATGAATGCTGCGTAGAAAAGTTTCCATCAGACGGTTCCTGTCCTATAGCATCCCGGCATCAATGTCTTCCAACGATCCTAAGCTGACGTTACATTGTTGGTGAGTATTGAAATATTTTAATTAGACGAGGACAGTTGATAAGCTAAAAGTGTTTGAAATATCAATCCGCTATCAACCTTAAACCATCGGGTTGGAATTTTTATGCTTTCACTGGAGTTTTTCATTGTTAGCCATAAGCATTCCTTGCGATTCTTTCCGCCGCCATCGAAAGTGATTTTCCCAATGTCACGCCACTTCAATTGCCATTTGGTAATGCCTTTGTGAATCATTGAAATTCCATCAGAATTTAATGCAAGGTTGGACTTTAGGAAATATTGAGTGAATTCAATATTTTTTGTCGTGTTAATTTTATATTTTAGCCAGTTAGCATATCTAAGATATTGAAAGAAAACATAAGAAAGTGGGAAATAAAGAAGAAACAAAGGCAAGGGATGGTGGCTTATTTCTAGTAATTTTGAAAAAAGCACACCTGCACCAACAAACATCATCAACATGTGAGTGAGTGATATATAGCCCCCATGCTTTCGAAGAAATGAAGGGAAGTTTTCCACAAGCTTATCAGAATCCAGCATATGTACCTCATTTGATTTCTTGCCGTTGATTGATTCGAATGGCTCTTATTATGCAGGTGTTATCTGTCTGCTCCTGGTCGAGAGCAGCCTGCAGTCAATTTCTTAAAACGATCCAGATCGGAAGTTGATTGTTTGAGAGATCTGTGCTTAGTCTGTCAGCTTGGTTAAGCATGCAGTGAATTTCCTGAAAACTAATATGATTCACAATTGATGCTTCATGGTAATCACTAATTTTAATTCATGCGGCTGTGTTGGTGTTTTTATTTTCAGTAACATTCATTACTCTAAGCTTATTTGATATTTCAGTTATATTTACTTGTTTTTCTGTAAATACATACCAACCTTGCTCGGTTGATATTTTTAATATTCTTAAAGATTTTTTTCGTCGCTGTCTCCAAATTGTAAAATTGGAAGCCAGCCCAGCAATTGCTAGAGAGAAGAAGCCTGATAAATAGTTATTTTCAGAATAATTTTTATTGTCTTCCTGTTGTGGCTCAAGAATTTTGCATTCGATCAGGAAAAATTTTATATCATTTACTTTGAAATAATTCTCACAAATTTTTATTTGTGTATTGAGCATGGCTGTGAGTTCTTTTCTTGTAAATTATTGGCGAAATAGTAAATTAAATTTTAATGTCGCTGAGCGCAGCTTTTAAAAGTCAGACTGCCAGTGACAGCAGGAAATGGCCGACAGCAGCCAATGCATACGTGTTGATGCGATTAAATTTAATCACACCCCGGCCGTCATTCTAAATTCTGATATCTTCAGGACCAGCCGGGGGATTCCACCATCAGTGCGTTTGTTTCATCAAAGGAAATGGATTGGTTGGCAAAGGAGAAGGTGCCATCATCAATAATTTCTCTTGCGGCGTTGATTAGTCCGCTTAATGCGGCGCGGCTAAGCGATGAGCCGAGGCTGACTCGTTTGACGCCAAGCGCTGTTAACTGCTCCATGGTGTAGGGATATCCCCGCAGCCCCATTACCACATTGACCGGTTTGGTTACCGCAGCGCATACCTCGCGGATGGCTTCTGCACTGGGTAGCCCGGGAGCGAACAAAACATCAGCGCCGGCGGCTTCGTAGGCTTGTAAGCGGCGGATGGTGTCATCGAGATCCGGTTTGCCGTGCAGGAAGTTCTCTGCTCGAGCCACTAGTACAAATGGAAACGGCAGGCTGCGGGCCGACTCTACCGCAGCGGCGATGCGTTCTACCGACAAAGAAAAGTCATAAATAGGATGTTCTTTTCTCCCCGATGCATCTTCAATCGAGCCACCCACCAGCCCACATTCGGCAGCCAGACGGATTGTTTCTGCCACCACTGCGGGTGCATCTCCAAAGCCATTTTCCAAATCGGCTGCTACCGGTAAATCTGTTGCCTGGACAATCTGTTGCGCATTGGCCAGGGTTTCAGTGCGAGTGAGGGCACCTTCGGCATCGCGTCTGCCCAGGCTGAAGGCCAAGCCTGCACTGGTGGTGGCCAGGGCTTCAAAGCCTAGCGATGCCAGGATGCGTGCTGTACCGGCATCCCATGGATTGGGAATGACAAAGGCCTTTTCGCGCTGATGCAAGGCCTGAAAGCGTATTGCTTTATCGAGCTGATTCATTTGGGGACTCCCAAGTAAACAGATGGAAACGCTATTTGAAATGCATGGCGTGGTGATGCTGTTCTACAAAGGGCGGCTTTGTCGAATTGGGGGGTACGCACGGCCGATCTGCAACAACCGCACCTGGCAGCTCCCAGCCACCTTACACCCAATCCATAGTGCATAAAAGGGGCGTCGACTCCCCTTGTCTTTGCTGCCATCCGGTACGGTATGTGGGCTTCTCGGTTGGGTGATTTCCACTCGCTGCTTGGCAGCCTGGGCCATGAGTGATGGCGTGCATGTCTGCAGCGGCGCTCATGCTTTAGCGATGCACAGGTCTGGTAAGCGCGCAGTGAGCCAGTGACTTGAATGGGGAGGGGCGGGCTGGATGGCGAGGGCTGTGAGCGGGGGAAGGTCATGCACTGTGAGCGACACCGCCAGCCGGGCAGGCGTGGTGGTGCTGGCTTATCGCAGGTGCTGCAGCAGCTGGTCGGCCACGGCTTGCCATTTCGAACTGGAAATCACTGCATGGCCGGCATCTTCGATCATCACCGCTTCGGTGTCGTAGGAGCGGGCGGTGGCGGCGACCACATCGGGCGGGATCAGGCGGTCGCGGCTGCCGCCGATGACCTGGACCTGCGCGCTGATATTGTCCGGATTGACATAGGCGGGCTTGCCTTCGGCTGCCTGCAGGGCGATGGCCTTGCCCAGCGGGTCGCCCATGAATTCGACCACCGGTTCCAGGGTTCCCGGCAGCAGGCCCCAGGGCGGTACCGAGCAGATCAGGCTGGCCTTGCGTATGCTCTGGTTGCCGTCCAGCACGCGCTGGGTGAGAAAGCCGCCCATGGAGTGGCCCACGATCAGCACGGGTTTGTTGGCCAGCTGGTCGAGGACGTGGTAGACGTCTTCTTCATAGCCGCGCAGGGTCTGGTTGGCGCGGGCCGGGCTGCCACCATGGCCGCGCAATGACAGCGCGGTGCTGCTGAGGCCGTGGCGGGCAAAGTAGGGCAGGAAATTTTCCCGCCACTGCCAGCCGTCACCGGCCACCCCGTGAATGAACAGCACGTGAGCACGCGCAGCGGCGGCATCGGCATGAAACAGTTCGATGCCGTCGTTCATTTCATAGCGGCAGGCTTCGGCCGGGTCGGCTTCGGCCAGCTGGATCAGGCAGGAGGTTTCCTCGCCGTCCTGGGCAAAGCGGGTGCTCAGGCCACGGCATAGCGAGGCCATGCGGCCGTTGCGCCGCAGATACTGGATGCGCAGGCTGTTTACCTTGCGGCGGCGGGCATGTTCCAGCGCCTGGTCGAACAACATGCGCCCTATGCCCTTGCCCTGGCAAAAGCTGTCTACGCTGATGCCTAGCTCGCCGCAGGGGTGACCTTCGTGCTGGAACACGGCGATATGTACCACGCCGATCAGCAGGCCACGGTACAGCACGCCCATGACGATGTCGCGATTGAAGTTGATGCGGTCGACGTAGTCGGCGAGGGCGGCCTCGCTCATTTCCAGACCAAAGCGGGTAAAGCGGTCTTCGTCGTTGAGTATTTGCAGGTGGGCAAGAATGGCCGGGCGGGTGGTTGCCTGAAGCCGGTTGAATTCGACGTTCATGGGGCTTCCTTTATTGTGCATTGCAGCAATTTCTAGTGTAGGCCTTTCCTCCGGCAATGCAAGCAGTCGTGGCAGCCCGCC
>NZ_QAJS01000020.1:0-61273 GCF_003852595.1 Aquitalea sp. FJL05 | reverse complement strand
CATGAATGCGTAGTTCTACTGAGTTCTACGCGTGGTTTGCGCTGTTGTGGAGGATACGGTGTGGCGGTGCGATGTCCGCATGAATATGCCTGGGCAGATGGGTGGTCAGCGGCCCATACATAAAAGAAAACGCCGTGGATGGTAAGGCCACGGCGTGTTGTCTGTTACTACCTGACTCGGTTCAACATTCCACTACGTTGACCGGTACTTCGATCACATTGATGGCCAGCCCGCCACGGGCGGTTTCCTTGTACTTGGTGCTCATGTCGCGGCCGGTGTCGCGCATGGTCTTGATGACGCGGTCCAGCGATACGCAATGCTGGCCATCGCCGCGCAGCGCCATGCGGGCAGCGTTGATGGCCTTGATCGAGGCCATGGCATTGCGTTCGATGCAGGGGACTTGCACCAGTCCGCCGACCGGGTCGCAGGTCAGGCCCAGGTTGTGCTCCATGCCGATTTCTGCCGCGTTTTCCACCTGTTCCGGCGTGCCGCCCATGACTTCAGCCAGTGCACCGGCGGCCATGGAGCAGGCCGAGCCCACTTCGCCCTGGCAGCCGACTTCTGCGCCAGAGATGGAGGCATTGAGCTTGAACAGGATGCCGATGGCACCGGCGGTCAGCAGGTAGCGCACGATGCCGTCTTCACTGGCACCCGGTACAAAGCGCGAATAATAGTGCATGACTGCCGGGATGATGCCGGCGGCACCGTTGGTGGGGGCGGTGACGACGCGGCCACCGGCGGCATTTTCCTCGTTCACGGCCAGCGCATACAGATTGACCCAGTCCATTACGGTGAGCGGGTCGCGCAGCGCGGCTTCCGGTGCGGCCAGCAGCTTTTGGTACATGTCGGCGGCGCGGCGTTTTACCTTCATGCCGCCTGGCAGAATGCCTTCGCGCTGGCAGCCGCGTTTGACGCAGGCCTGCATCACCCCCCAGATGGTCAGCAGGTCGCGGCGGACTTCTTCCTCGCTGCGCCAGGCCAGTTCGTTTTCCAGCATGATCTGGCTGATGCTTTTGCCTTGCGCCTTGCACAGGGCCAGCAGTTCGGCAGCGGTATTGAACGGGTGTTTGAGTTCGGTGACGCCGGGCGGTGCAAAGCCGGCTTCGATGGCGGCTTCATCCACCACGAAACCACCCCCCACCGAGTAATAGGCGCGTTTGGACAGGCTGTTGCCAGCGCCGTCGTAGGCTTCAAAGATCATGCCGTTGGGGTGGTAGGGCAGTGTTTTGCGCTTGTGCAGGATCAGGTCTTCGCCCTCGTTAAAGGCGATATCCTGCTGGCCCAGCAGGTTCAGCCGCTTGCTGCTGCGGATTGCCGTTAGCAGGTCTGGCACGGTATCGGTATCGACCAGGTCGGGCAGTTCGCCGGCCAGGCCCAGCAGCACGGCGGTATCCGAGCCGTGGCCCTTGCCGGTGGCACCCAGCGAGCCATACATCTCGCTACGCACGCGGCAGGTGGCGGCCAGCAGGCCGTCTTTTTCCAGCCGTGCGACAAACTGGCGGGCGGCGCGCATGGGGCCGACGGTGTGCGAGCTGGACGGGCCGATGCCAATCTTGAACAGGTCGAAAACGCTGATAGCCATATTGCTCTCTTGTCTGCTGCAGGCAGGCCGTTTGGCGGCGCTGCCGGTGTTTCGGGTGCGGGCCGCTCGCTAAAGGATGGCCCGTTGATGTGTGTGTCAGCCTGTCATGTTTTGTGTGCGTGGACTGTTCTGCTTCCGGCCATCAGGCGTCGTGAAGCGTCCGGTCCGCTGCTTGTCCGCGGCGGGATAGGCCGTGGTGCGGGGCTGCTCATGGTGGCTGGCGCAGGGATGACAGGCTGGAGGGGCGGCAGGAGGGTAGGCTCCATCGCTCGCAAACCGGGCAGGCCGACGCATGCTGGCATGAATGCAGTCACTGCCCCCTCTGTCCTTTTGCCTGAGAGATTGCGACAGCGTGGGCTGTCTCGGGCTGCTGACAAAGTAATTTGATAGGATTGCACAGGACCCGGCAAAGCCGGGCCTTCCGGCTCACTGATTGATTCCGCAGCCTTCCTATCTATTCCCAATCCCCCCGCCCTTGCCCTGCAAGGGAGCCTCGCTTTCTTTTCAGAAAGCGAGAGGGGTTTGTCAACAATCTTCGACAGCGTGGGCTGTCTTTTCCTTCGGCGAGGCCGGGCGTGGTGGCCCGGTCCTTCTCTCCAGAGAGCCAGACGACGGCGCGGTTCTTTTGCCTGAGAGTTTCTGGGGCGATACCCCTTCGGCGTCACCGCAAAGGTGATCTCTCCCGCGCCATCCAGTACGGCTGGCTGGCACTGTAGATAAGCTGCCCAAGCCTGTCAACGCCAATATTGGCGCGTGTTTCAATGTGCAGTTGCAGCATGCGGATGGCAATAAAAAAGAGCTGCGCGCAGTGCGGGCAGCTCGGCAAGGAGAATGGTGGAAAAACTAGTTGGCGACGGTAAAGCGCTGGCGGCTGTGGCGTGACGTTTCCACCTCGTCGGCGATGGCTACGGCGAGGTCGGCCACGCTGATGCCGGCTGGTGCTTCACCATCCATCAGCAGCTCTTCGCCACCCACGCGGTACTGGCCGCTGCGCTCGCCCGGTGCCAGCAGGGCTGGCGGCGACAGGAATACCCAGTCCAGTACAGTCTCGCTGCGCAGGCTATCGAGTGCCTGGCGTGCGCCTTCGGCCCCTTCCTTGTATTCGGCAGGGAAGTGCGGGGTGTCGATCAGTTGCAGGCCCGGTGCCACGAACAGGCTGCCGGCACCGCCCACCTCCAGAAAGCGTGTCACCCCGGCCTGCTTCACCCCGGCGACGATGGCGTCATGCCCCTGAATGAACAGGGTGCGAATGTCGCTCTTGTCCCAGCCGGGGTTGAAGGCGCTGATCGCGACGTCGTGGCCGGCGACGGCGCTGGCAATGGCGGCGGCGTCATAGGCATCGGCCTTGATGGCCTGCAGTTGCGCATGCTGGGGCAGGCGTTCCGGACGGCTGACGATGGCGGTAACTTGATGCTGGCGGGCCAGCAGCTCTTGCAGAATGGCCGAGCCAACAAAACCGGTAGCGCCGATCAGTGCGATTTTCATTTTGCTTTCCTTTCGATAGTGGATGGAAGCAACTGTAATCGCTTGCGAATCCACTGATAATCCGTCAATACTGGCATTAATAAATTAGCTGGACTTAATAATATGGAAATGTTGCGGCGTATGGCGGTGTTTGCCACCGTGGTGGAGCAGGGCTCGATGATTGCCGCCTCACGCGAGTTGGGCATGACCCCGTCGGCGGTGAGCCAGCACATCAGCAAGCTGGAGGCCGAGCATGGCGTGTCCTTATTGCACCGGACCACACGCAGCCTGACCCTGACTGAGGCGGGCAGCCTGTTTTACCAGGGCTGTGCCGATATGCTGGCCGCCGCGCGCCTGGCCGAGCAACGGCTGAGCGAGCTGCGTGATGCGCCGGTGGGCGAATTGCGGCTGGCGGCTCCCACCGGCTTTGCCGGCCCGATGCTGACTGAGGCGCTGGCGCCCTTGCTGGCGGCCCATCCCCGGCTCAGTTTGAAGCTGTTCTTCCATGACGAGATGATCGATCTGGTACAGCACCGTATCGATCTGGCTCTGCGTGCGGGCGACTTGAAAGACTCCAGTCTGGTGGCGCGTCATCTGGCCGACTGGGATAGCGTGCTGTGTGCTGCACCAGCCTATCTGGCCCGCCATGCGCCGATTACCCAGCCGCAGCAGCTGACGGAACACCAATGGGTGATGCTGGATCACGAACGCAGCCAGAGCTGGCTGAGCATGGAAAATGCAGAAGGGGTGGTAGTACGGCCCGAGGTGGGTGTGCGGGTCAGCAGCAATAATATCCTGGCGGCGCGCCAGTTCGTGCTGGCCGGCATGGGCTTGTCTATCCAGCCGGAGCCGGAAATCAGGCAGGAGCTGGCCGATGGCCGCTTGCTACGCATCCTGCCCGAGTGGCGCTTGCCGGCGCTGGGCATTTACGTGGTAACGCCCAGGCGCGATGCGCAGCCAGCCAAGGTGCGCTATGCCATCGACGCACTGCGCCAGCGCATGCAACACCGCCCCGCCGTGGCGGCGTAAGCGGCTTGCGTGACAGCCACGGCTGTTGCGCTGATTTAGATCTTGTTGTTACAAGGCTGCTGTTCCAGCTGGGTCAGCAAATCCATCACCTGATCGGATGCTTCTTCCATGCGTTGCAGTGCCTGTCTGGCCTTGGCGAAATCCTTGGCGTGGAAGGCGTTCAGTGCCTCCTTGCCGGCGTTGTGCACATTGGCATGCGGGGTTTCCAGCTGCATGAACTGGCTGTTGCCCTTGCATTCCTGCGCGCCACGACCTTCGTAATACCACTTGCCCAGACGGCAATGCTGGTGCGAGGACACCTTGTCTGCCGCCAGGTCGTGGTAGCCGATGAAGGCTTTGTAGATGTCCAGCTTGAACACCACATGGTCGAGCTTGACCACCTCCATGAAGCTGGTATTGGTGCCCTGGGCGATGACCCGCGCCATCTGCTCGCTGACATCCACCATGCTGCGGATGGCGGCGGCGGTTTCCAGCCCGGTATTGCGGTAGCCGGCCACTTGCCCGGCCGCTTCGGTGACTTGCAGCTTGGTGCTGAGCGAGGCGCTTTCCACATCGCTGACCAGGGTGGAAATCTCATTGGTGGCATTGGCCGTGCGCTCGGCCAGCTTGCGCACCTCGTCGGCCACCACGGCAAAGCCGCGGCCCTGTTCGCCGGCACGGGCGGCCTCGATGGCCGCATTCAGCGCCAGCAGATTGGTCTGCTCGGCGACATCCTTGATCAACTGCACAAACTGGCGGATCTGGCTGGTCTTGCTATTGAGCGAATCCATGGATTCGGCGGTTTTCTGCTGGGCCTGGGCGATTTCGTCGAAGCTGTGTGCCAGCGTATCCACCGCGCCACGGGTGTGGTGCAGGGTGGTGACCGCATCGGCGGCTGCGCCGAAATTGCTTTCCATCAGTGCCGCCAGTTCGGCAAAGGAACCACGAATGCTGGCCAGGCTGATGCAGAAATCGCCAAAGGGCTCGACATAGCTTTGATTGCGCTGGGTCTGGTTCTGTTGAGTGCTGATCTGCTGTTCGGCCTGCTGGCGTGCCTGTTCGCTGTCCTGTAACTGGCGCTGGCTGTGTTGCAGCGCGTTTTCCAGTTCTGTTACCCGATCCTGCAGTTGCTGTATGCGCTTTTTGTTGCCTGATCCAAACATTCTTTGATATCTCCCGGATGCCCAGCTTGTTTTATTTGAAGACTGATTGATTCATTTTAAACACTCTACCGTGTTTTTTCCGTGTCTGGCAAAGACAAGGCCACTCGCCGCAAGCCGGCGCGGCTAATCGAAACGCAATTTTCTTGTGATTGACCGCTATTTTTTTAAATTCAATGCTTTAAATGATAAAGACGGCAGGCTGAGTGGTCTTTGCGTCATGTCATATGATTTTCATAAACCCGCGGTGGTGTTTTCCCTGGCGCTGGTTGGTCAATTGCTAGTTTTTGATAAGTAATGCGTTTTTTCTTGCTTAGTTTTGCGGGGACGGCTTGCTAGATTGGTGTGCATCAACAAAACCCACACCATTACTGGAATCTGCGATGAACTACGCCAAACTGCCCCGTCTTACCCTGATTGCTGCCTCGCTCACCCTGCTCAGCGGTCTTGCACTGGCTGCCGATGCCGTGACCATTGCCTACCAGACCGGCATTGATCCCACCAAGATCCCGCAGGCCGATGGTGCTTATGAAAAGGCCACCGGCAGCCAGATCAACTGGCGCAAGTTTGAAAGTGGTTCGGAAGTGATTGCCGCCGTGGCTTCCGGCGATGTGGTGATTGGCAATCTGGGTTCCAGCCCGCTGGCCGCAGCGGCCAGTCGCGGTCTGCCGATTGTGACCTTCCTGGTGGCCGACGAAATTGGTGATGCCGAGGCGCTGGTGGTGCGCAATGGCAGCAAGATCAACACGCCGCAAGACCTGATCGGCAAAAAGGTGGCGGTGCCTTATGTGTCCACCACCCATTACAGCCTGCTGGCCTCGCTGAAGCACTGGAAGGTCGATCCGACCAAGGTCAATGTGCTGAACCTGCGCCCCAGTGAAATCACCGCTGCCTGGCAGCGTGGCGACATCGATGCCGCCTATGTGTGGGACCCGGCACTGGGCAAGATCAAGGCTAATGGCAAGGTGCTGACCAGTTCGGCCCAGGTATCGAAGTGGGGTGCGCCCACTTACGATATCTGGATCGTGCGCAAGGACTTTGCCGCGGCCCACCCGGAATTCGTCAACAAGTTTGCCAAGGTATCGCTGGATGCCATCGCCGGCTATGTGGCCAATCCCAAGGCCTTTATCGCGAACAAGGACAATATCGACAAGATCAGCCGCCTGACCGGCGCGGCCCCGGCCGATGTGGTGCTGGGCTTGCAGGGTAACCGCTTCCTCACCCAGAAAGACCAGGTCGCCCTGTTGCAGAAGCCTTTCGTGCAGGCGGTGGCCAATACCGCGGCCTTCCTCAAGTCGCAGGGCAAGGTGGAATCGCTGCAGCCTGATTACAGCCCCTATGTGAGCAACCAGTACGTCAAGGCGGCGAAGTAAACCATGTCCAGCCTGTCTGCCAACAAGGTCACGGTGCGCTATCCCGGCCAGACCCGCCCGGCCCTGGCCGGGGTGTCGCTGGATATCGGCCCGGACGACCTCACCGTCGCGCTGGGTCCGTCCGGCTGCGGCAAGACCACCTTGCTCAACCTGTTCGCCGGTTTTGTTAAGCCCGATAGCGGTACGGTCAGCTTTGCCGGCCAGCCGGTGACGGGGCCGGGGGCCGAGCGGGCGGTGGTGTTTCAGCACGATGCCTTGCTGCCCTGGCTGAACGTGCGTGACAACGTGGCTTTTGGCCTGCGTCTGCAAGGGGTGGCCAAGGCCGAGCGGCTGGCCCGTGCCGACGAAGTGCTGGCACTGGTCGACCTGCCGGAGGCTGGCAGCCGTTACAGCTGGCAGCTGTCCGGCGGGCAACGCCAGCGGGTGGGCATTGCCCGTGCGCTGGCCAGTCATTCGCAAGTGCTGCTGATGGACGAACCGTTTGGCGCGCTGGATGCCTTTACCCGCGAGCAGATGCAGGAGCTGCTGCTGAAAGTGTGGCAGCAGGCGCACCGCCGTATTTTTCTGATTACCCACGATATCGAAGAGGCGCTGTTTCTGGCCACCGAACTGGTACTGATGTCGCCAGGGCCGGGGCGCATCGTCGAGACGCTGCGTCCTGGTTTCAGTCAGCGTTACCGCGCCGGCGAGTCGGCGCGTGCCATCAAGTCGGACCCGGCCTTTATCGCCCTGCGCGAACAGCTGCTGGCCACGCTGTTTGATCACCGGCGCAAGCCGGAGGAGGAGCTTGCATGAATACGCTGGAAACTTCACTGGAACAACGGCTGGTGGCGGTTGCCCCGACGGTGGTGCCGGACGAGATTGCACCAGAGGCCGCAGCGTTAAGTCGTGGGGTATGGACACAATATCGCCGTGGCTGGCTCAGCGGCATCAGCCTGCTGAGCCTGCTGGCGCTGTGGTGGGGGCTGTCGCATAGCGGGCTGGTACCGGCATTGTTTCTGCCCGCGCCGGAGGCGGTGCTGGCCAAACTGGTGACGGTCAGCACGCAGGGTTTCATGGATGCCACGCTGTGGCAGCACCTGGCAGCCAGCCTGCAGCGCATTGTGCTGGCCCTGGTGGCCGCGGTGCTGCTGGGTATCCCGCTGGGGGTGCTGATGGGCGTCAGTCCGGTGGCGCGCGGTCTGCTCGATCCGCTGATCGAAGCCTATCGCCCGGTGCCGCCGCTGGCCTATCTGCCGCTGATCGTGATCTGGTTCGGCATTGGCGAATTGTCCAAGGTGCTGCTGATTTTCCTGGCGGTACTGGCCCCGGTCATCATCGCCACCAGCCATGGGGTGGCGCAGGTCAGCCGCAACCGTTTGCGTGCGGCGCAGACGCTGGGCGCCAGCCGTCGCCAGTTGCTGTGGTTTGTCATCCTGCCGGAAGCGCTGCCGGAAATTCTCACCGGCATCCGCATCGGCCTGGGTACCGGCTGGTCCACCTTGGTGGCCGCTGAGCTGGTAGCCGCCACCCGTGGGCTGGGTTTCATGGTGCAGTCTGCCGCCCAGTTTCTGGTGACCGACGTGGTGATTCTGGGCATCGTGGTGATCGCCGTCATCGCCTTTGCGCTGGAGCTGGGGCTGCGGCTGCTGCAACGCCGTCTGGCTCCCTGGCATGGCCAGCAGGATTAACTTTAGCGCCACTGCCGTGTGGTGGTGGCCACGACTGAATGATGCAAGGAATACATGATGAGTTTGACGCTTACCCGTTTGTCCCCGGCGCTGGGAGCGATTGTCGAGGGCGTGGATCTGGCGCAGCCGCTGACCGACAGCCTGCAGCAGGAATTACGCCAGGCCCTGCTGCAGCATCAGGTGCTGTTCTTCCGTAACCAGGACATCAGCCCGCGCCAGCAGCGCGACTTTGCCGCCCGCTTCGGCGATCTGCACACCCACCCCATCTACCCGCAGCACCCGGATGCGCCGCAGGTGATGATTCTGGATACCGACGCGTTCGACCTGAAAGACAATGCGATCTGGCACACCGATGTCACCTTCATCGAAACCCCGCCGGCCGCCGCCGTATTGGCCGCCCGCCAGTTGCCAGAGTTTGGTGGCGATACGCTGTGGGCCAGCAGCTTTGCTGCCTGGGATGCGCTGTCTGACCGCCTGAAAGTCTTGCTGGAAGGGCTGACCGCCACCCATGACTTTACCAAGACCTTCCCGCTCAAACGCTTTGGCCTGACGCCGGCCGACCGGGAAAAGTGGGAGCAGACCCGGCGTGACAATCCGCCGCTGAGCCACCCGGTGGTGCGTACCCATCCGGAAAGCGGACGCAAGGGTTTGTTCGTCAATGGCGGCTTCACCACCGAAATCAACGAGCTGCCGGAAGAAGAAAGTGCTGCCTTGCTGGCTTTCCTGCTGGCCCATCAGGCGCGGCCGGAATTCACCATCCGCTGGCGCTGGCAGGCCGGCGATGTGGCCTTCTGGGACAATCGCTCCACCAGCCATTACGCGGTGGACGACTATCGTCCGACGCGCCGCATCATGCACCGGGCCACGATTCTGGGTGACAAGCCCTTTTAAGAGCCAGTCCATAGCCTGCTGGATTTAGTCGAAATGGGGTGATACTGCGTTAAAAACGCCTGCGGAATACTCATTTACGCCATGTAAACTCCGCTTCCCCACTTCTTTCCGGTCGTTTTCGCCTTGTCTCACTCTCGCTCGCGAGACTCTGAACAGGCTCTAGTGTTCTCGGTCGGAAAATAAAAAAGCCACCCTGCGGGGTGGCTTGTGCATGGCTGGCAGCTGGGCGCTTATTCGACAAAGCGCATCTTGAACAGACGGCCCTTGATCTTGCTCACCGCCAGCTGCTCGAAAGCCTGCTGGGCAATATCGCGTTGCAGGGCAACAAAGCTGGCACCCTCCAGCACATTGATCTTGCCGACATGGCTGCCGGCAATGCCGCCTTCGCCGGTCAGTGCGCCCAGAATGTCGCCGGGGCGCAGCTTGTCACGTTTGCCACCGGCAATTTCCAGCGTCACCATGGCCGGAATCAGCTGGCCGCCCGGAGCCGGGGTCAGTTCGGTGACTTCAGCCCAGGTGAGCGGGGCTTTCTGATAGTCCTCGATCTGCACCAGACGGCGCGCATCGTTTTCGCAGGTCAGGGTCATGGCCAGGCCGTGCAGCTCGCCGCGACCGGTACGGCCGATACGGTGGATGTGGATTTCCGGGTCGTGGCTCACGTCCACATTGATCACCAGATCCAGCTCCTTGATATCCAGACCACGGGCGGCCACGTCGGTAGCCACCAGCACGGTGGTGCTCTTGTTGGCAAAGCGCAGCAGGATCTGGTCGCGGTCGCGCTGTTCCAGATCGCCATACAGTGCCAGTGCCGAGAAGCCGCGGTTTTGCAGGTCTTTCACCAGCTCCTTGCAGCGTTCCTTGGTGTTGCAGAAGGCCAGCGCCGAAGCCGGGCGCACATGCTGCAGGATGCGGGTGACGGTTTCCAGGCGGGTTTCCGGCTTGACCTTGTAAAACCATTGCTCGATATGGTCGCCGCTGTGCAGGGCCTGTACCTTCACTTCCACCGGCTGGCGCAGGAACTGCGCGCTGGCCTTGCGGATGGTGTCCGGGTAGGTGGCGGAGAACAGCAGGGTCTGGCGGGTACGCGGGCAGGCGCGCACGATGCCGACGATTTCTTCGATGAAGCCCATGTCAATCATGCGGTCGGCCTCGTCCAGCACCAGCATTTTCACATTGGACAGGTCCAGCGACTGGCGGAACAGGTGGTCCTGCAACCGGCCGGGGGTGCCCACCACGATGTGCGCGCCGTGTTCCAGCGAGCCGCGCTGCGGACCCATCGGTGAGCCGCCAGTGAGGGTGACTACCTTGATATTGTCGATGCTGCGCGCCAGACGGCGGATTTCCTGTGCCACCTGGTCGGCCAGTTCGCGGGTGGGACAGAGCACCAGCCCCTGCACGGCGAACCAGCGCGGATTGATGCCGGCCAGCATGCCAAGGCCGAAGGCCGCTGTTTTGCCGCTGCCGGTCTTGGCCTGGGCGATCAAATCGCGGCCTTCCAGAATCACCGGCAGGCTTTCGGCCTGGATGGGGGTCATGCTGTGATAACCCAGGCTGTCCAGATTGGAAAGCAGGGCGGCAGGCAGCGCGGTGAGGCTGGAAAAGGCGATTTTTTTCACGGACTTGGCGATGTAACGACAGAAAGGGTGGGCAGTGTAACAGTTGCGGCGGCATTGTCCAAACAAGCCTTGATGCCGGTGGGGTAAAGCGACCGGCTTGTGGCATTTTTTACTGTGTGGTGAATGACTTGGCGCTGGCGGCGGTTGGCCGGCACAAGAAAAAACGCCAGTGAGGGGCTCACTGGCGTTGTCGATGGTGCTGTCTGGCTTATACCTTGAAGCGGGCTACTGAATCGTTCAGACCTGCGGCCAGGCTTTCCAGCTCTTCTGCCGAGCGCACGGTGTGCTGGATGGCGCTGTCGTTGGTGCTGGCCAGTTCGGCGATGCTGTCGATATTGCGGGTGACGCGCTGGCTGGTTTCGCGCTGCTGCTCGGTTACCTGCACGATCTGGCGCAGGCCATTGCGTACGGCGGTGGCCGAGTCGCTGGCCGATTCCAGCACGCTGGCCACTTGCCCTGCCGACTGGTGGCTGGCTTCCAGCGAGGACAGGCTGGCGGCCACGGCCTGGCGTACCGCTTCGGTCTTGTGGTTGAGTGCGCCAGTCACGGTGTCGATTTCGCGGGCGGACAGAGCGGATTTTTCCGCCAGCTTGCGTACCTCATCGGCCACCACGGCAAAGCCGCGTCCGGCTTCACCGGCACGGGCGGCTTCAATGGCGGCATTCAGCGCCAGCAGATTGGTCTGTTCGGCGATGTCGCGTACCTGTTGCGTCATGCTGGTGATGGAGCTGGTGGACTTCACCAGTTCGGTTTCGGCCTCGGCCATCATTTCCACCGCCTGCTGCACCTGATTGACTTCCTGTTGCAGCTGGGTGAGGTCGCGGCGGCCCTGTTGCGAGCGCTGCAGGCTTTCGTCCGACTGTTCCAGCACCTGTTCGGCATGGCGGGCGATTTCGCCGATATGTTGCGCCAGTTGCTCTACCGCTTGCGCCGCATCCTGCGACTGGGCGTTCTGCGTGCGCGAGCTGTCCGCCAGCTTTTCTGCACCACCGCTGAGCTGGCCGGCAGAGGAGGCTACCGTGCGGGCGGCGCCGCCAACCTGTCTGACCAGGTCGGCAATCGAGCCCAGCATCTGGTTGAACAGGCCAGCGGTCTGGCCGATTTCGTCCTGGTGGCGCACTTCCAGCCGGCGGGTAAGATCGCCTTCGCCCTTGGCCAGTTCGGACAGGCCACCCGCCATGGCTTGCAGCGGGTGGGTGACGAAACTGCGGATGAAGAAGAAGACCACGGCCATCAGCGGCAGCGAGGCGACGATGGCAAACAGAATGCTCTGATTACGGAACTGGGTGACCGAGGCATAGGGTTTTTCCAGCGAAATGCGCATGCTGACGGCACCCAGCGGTGTGCCGGCACTGACCTGATGGCAGCCCATGCAGTTCTTGCCCAGATAGTTGCTGGCGGCGCGCGCCGGATACACCACATGCAGGTGTTCGCCCAGCTGCGGGGTAGATTCGATGGCGATATAAGGCTGGCCGCTGGCCAGTGCACCTTTTTCTGCCTCATCGGCGGCGTGGGCCTTGTCACCGGCATTGCCAGGGCCAAACTGCTTGCTGACTGCTTCGCCACGGATGACCCGCAGTTCGCGCACCGCAGACAGTTCCTTGATCTGATCCAGAAACACATCGCGCTGGCCTACCGTGCCGGTCATCATCATGCCGGTGAGGCCGGCCAGCGTCATTTCATTCATGCTGCTGGCCAGGTCCTTGGCCTGGGATACCGCGATGTCGCGGCTGACGGTGGTTTCCCAGGCAATCAGCCCGCTCCATGCCAGCACCAGGCAGCACCAGATGGCGCTGGTCAGTCTCAGCCAGATTGGCCATTCGGAAAATTTTTTCATTGCAAACGGGAGCCCCGCCTCCTTTTGTTGTTGCTTATGCTTTTATTGAGCCGTCATGCATGGCCTGTAACAGCGGCCAGCGTACCGTACGTCATATTAACTGTGCTTGGTTTAAATCAAATTTTTTCCCTCGATGGTGTCATGGGCACGATGTGGCTTGGGGGAACGCGTGATTTCTGCAACAATCCCGCCTCAATCAACAGGCAGAGCACTGAACTTGGCACTTTCGCGGTGCGGTCAGCGGCTGTCGGCCACCAGTCAGGAGTCCTCATGCAACAGCCCACGTCCTCATCCAGTGTCGCCATCATTGGCGGAGGTCCGTCCGGCCTGATGGCAGCCGAGGTGCTGGCGGCCGCCGGGGTGGCGGTCACGGTGTATGACGCCATGCCGTCAGTTGGGCGCAAGTTCCTGCTGGCCGGTGTGGGCGGCATGAATATTACCCACGCGGAAGCCAAGGCCGACTTCCTCACCCGCTATCGTGAGCGCGAGGCCGAACTGAGCGTATTGCTGCAGGATTTTGACGCCGACCGGCTGCGCGAGTGGGTGCATGGACTGGGGGTGGAAACCTTCGTCGGCAGTTCTGGCAAGGTGTTCCCGCGCGAAATGAAGGCGGCGCCCTTGCTGCGTGCCTGGCTGTCGCGTCTGCGTGAAGGCAGGGTGCAGTTCCGGGTGCGCCACCGCTGGCAGGGCTGGGATGCACAGGGCGCGCTGCGTTTCACTACGCCGGCTGGCGACTTGCTGGTGCAACACGATGCCGTGTTGCTGGCACTGGGTGGGGGTAGCTGGAAAAAGCTGGGTTCGGATGGCAGCTGGTTGCCGCTGCTTGGCGAGCAGGGCGTGGCCGTGCGGCCCTTGTTGCCGGCCAATTGCGGCTTTGACTGCAACTGGAGCGCGCACTTTGCCGACAAGTTTGCCGGCCAGCCGCTCAAGTCAGTCACGCTGGAGTTTACCGATCTGGCAGGCAATACCGTGCGCAAGACCGGCGAGTGTGTGGTGACCCGCTACGGCGTGGAAGGCAATCTGATCTATGCGTTTTCCGCCGCGCTGCGTGATACGCTGCTGGCGCAGGGTTCGGCCACCTGCTATCTGGATTTGTTGTCACAAAAAAGCGCCGAACAGGTGCTGGGCGAAGTCGCCCATCCGCGTGGTTCGCGCTCTCTGTCCAGCCATCTGCAAAGCCGGCTCAATCTCAAGGGCGTACGGACTGGGCTGCTGCGCGAGTGCCTGAGCAAGGAAGCCTTTACCGATATGACTGCGCTGGCCGCCGGCATCAAGCGCCTGCCGCTGACAGTCTATGCCACGCGGCCCATTGACGAAGCCATCAGCACCGCCGGTGGTGTGTGTTTCGAGGCCATGGATGAGCGGCTGATGCTCAAGGCCCGCCCCGGTGTGTTCTGCGCCGGGGAAATGCTGGACTGGGAAGCGCCAACCGGCGGCTATCTGCTGACCGCCTGCCTGGCCAGCGGCCGGGCTGCCGGTCTGGGCATGCTGGACTGGCTGCGTGGCACCAAGGCGGTTTGATTTTCTGTTGCGGCGATCCCGTGCTCACCATAGTTAAAAGTCGCGGCAGGCCTGGCCTGCCGCGCACTTCTCGCCACTTGGCGTAAGCCTGCCTTTCCCTCTCTCGCACAGTGCAGCCGCCATGTCCGTACTGCCTGCCCAATCCATATCCATTCCCGCCGGTGAGCCCCGCCGCAGCCTGTCACCCGCCGACGGTGATGACTGACAGGCGTAGTGAGCTGAATTTTTGATGTCAATGTCCTTGCCGGACGGCTATACCATAGCAATAGCCCGGTACGCCGGCAGCAAGGCTAGATGGCCTTGGCACAATTCAGGGTGGGATATGCGCCAAAAAATAAGCAGCAAGGTCCTGCAGACCTTGTCTATAAGCAGGGCGGTGTTGTTGATTGTCATTTTGTTGGGCGGAATTCAGCTGGCCTGGATTGCCGAACTGCTGCTTGCGTCCTGGGCCAATTATCAACAGGCCGAGCAGGTGATGCAGCTGAACAATATCAGCAGGCAGTTGTTCATGGCGGCTGACCTGTTGCGGCGCGAATCCATTCAGGCGCGCATTGTGCTGAACCGCAGCACCGCACCGGATGAGGCAGAGCGCGCCACCCTGTTGCGCTTGCAGCAAGGGGCTGATTTTCAGGCCGGGCAAATTTTGCAGTCATTCCGCCAGCTGCCGGACGACCGTCACTATGGCGAGCAGTTTGCCGGGCAATTGCAAAACTTCAAACGCTTGCGCAGTGAAGTGAACACCCGGCTGAACCAGTCATTCGCCCGCGACGAAACGCTCAGCTACGGGCTGGAGCTGGCCATGCGCAATCTCCAGAGCACACTGAGCGCCATGATGGTGGAAGCCGGCAACCGCATCGACCTCAGCGGTAGCGCCGACATCAATCTGCTGGATACGATCAAGCAGGATGGCTGGCTGGTGGCGCACAGCCTGCGGGCCGCTGCCATGGGGCTGGTGTTGCGCGCTGAACTCAATTCCATGCTGAGTGAAACCGAGGAGGATGATCTGCGCGCCCGGCTGGATTTGGCCGGCGTATTGCTGGAAAAATTGCGCGCCGATGCCCGCTATGCCAATGACCCGCGCCTGACGCAGCGCATGCGGCAATTTTCCGAGCTGGCGCTGCAACTGAACATCCAGACCAAGCAGCAAACCCAGCTACTGCGCGAACATGGCAACAACCCCCTGGCGATAGCCCAGCTGCAAAAGCAGCTGACGCAAACCCAGGATGCGGCGCGCGCTACCTTCATGGTCTTGTCCGACATGACCGGGGAGCTGATTCAGCAGAATCATCAACACTATCGCCGCCTGCTGCTGCGCGACAGCCTGTTGGGTCTCTTCTTGCTGGTGCTGGGCGTGGCCTTGCTGTATTTCATGGTGCGCAAGGTGCTGCAGCCGCTGAATCATCAGCAGCGCATGCTGGATGCCGCAGGCGATGCCATCATGACCATCAGCGACCAGGGCATTATCCAGAGCGCCGCCGCCGGTGCCGAGCGCATGTTTGCCTACCCGGAGGGAGGCTTGCTCGGCTTGCCCATCGACCAGTTGCTGCGCATGGGCGATGACCTTGACAAGGCCATGCTGCTTGCCGGTGATGAGGTGGGCATCAATTTGCAGGGCCTGGGCATGGAGTGCAGTGGTCGCTGTTTTTTTGCCGGCCTGACCCTGACGCGCTTTCAGGACCGCACAGCCCATACCGTTTATCTCCTGATCGTGCGCAACGAGCAGGAACGCCGGCTGGCCGAGCATTCGCTGGAACGCAATCTGGACATGCTGTCGGCCATCTCCCATGTGGAAAACCTGATGTTGTGTCGCTGGCCGCGGGAGCAGGTGCTGAACCGGCTGCTGGATGAGTTCAAACGCTTTGCCGCAGCGGCGGATGGTTTCCTGCTGGAGCTGTTCAATGTCAGCGATGGATCGCTGAATATCAATTTGCAGGCCGGGCAATGGCCAGCGCATTTCCCGGCCCTGATCAGCATCGGGCAGGAGCTGGACCCGGTCAGCTATCTGATGGCGGCCCTGGCCAACGAGCCGGCATGGGTCAGTTTGCCCGTGATACAGGACGAGCAGATTCACGCCATCATCTGCTTGCGCGGCGCAGACCCCTTGCTGGTGGAAAAGGATATCCGGCCACTGGTCAGCTCCTGCGCCAGCATTCTGGGCTTCTATGACGAGGAAGACCGTCGCCTGCATTCGGAAGCGCAGCTGCGGGCGGTATTGCAGGAAGAAGAGGCGATCTATTCCGCCTCGCCGGTCGGCTTGTTGCGGCTGAATGCCAATATGCAGATTGTCCGTGCCAACCGCATGGCCGAGGCGATGTTCCTCAGCGGCCGGGAGCAATTGCCGGGCCGGCATCTGATGGAACTGGTGCTGTCCGACGAGGGCTGGTTTGAGCTGACCAGCCAGCTGCAGGACATGGTGCAGAAGCAGACCAAGGTAGGCTGCGAGATCGAATGCAAGACCGGGCAGGGTAAGCCGATATGGGTTTTGTTCGAGGGTATGAATCTGTTTGCCGCGCAGCCGGAGCAGGGGTCGATTCTGGCGTGCATCGATATTTCCGAACGCAAGCAGGCCGAGCGCGAGTTGCTGGAAGCGCGCGATCAGGCCAACTCGGCCAACAAGGCCAAGAGCGCCTTTCTGGCCACCATGAGCCATGAAATCCGCACCCCCATGAACGGCGTGCTGGGCATGCTGGAACTGCTGGCCATGACCGCACTGGACGCGGAGCAGAAAGACTCGGTGGACACCATACAGGAGTCCGCCCGCACCTTGCTGCGGCTGATCGATGACATCCTGGATTTTTCCAAGATCGAGGCCGACAAGCTCGAGGTGGTGATGACGCCCACCGTACTGCGTCCCCTGCTGGAACAGGTGCATACCCTGTATTCGCAGGCCGTCGCGCGCAAAGGGCTGGAGTTTGTGCTGGAGATCGATCCGCGCGTGGCCGCCGCCGTGCTGGTCGACCCCTTGCGGGTACGGCAGATCCTGCAAAACTTTGTCAGCAATGCGGTGAAATTCACCGCGCATGGCCGGATTGTCTTGCGGGTGCTGTTGCTGGAAGAAGAGGGCCGCTCGCAGACCTTGCGGTTCGAAGTGCAAGACAGCGGGATCGGTATCAATGCCGAAGGGCTGGCCAAGCTGTTCCAGCCCTTTACCCAGGCCGAATCCGATACCTCACGCCGTTTTGGCGGCACCGGGCTGGGGCTGACCATCTGTCGCCGGCTGGCCAAGCTGATGGGTGGCGAGGTGAGTCTGGAGAGCGAGGTCGGGCAGGGCAGCTGCGCCTCGCTATTGCTGGTGGTGAGCGTGGCCGACGCGCACGCTCTGGAGGAGTCGCTGCAACAGCTGCCGGGCGGCCCCGCCGCATTTGTCAGCAATCAGGATCAGACCATTCTGCCCATTTTGTTTGCCGAGGATAATCCCACCAACCGCAAGCTGGCGACCAGGCAGCTGGAAAAACTGGGCTATCGGGTGGAGCTGGCCGAAGATGGCGCCGAGGCCTATGCCAAGTGGCAAGACGGCCATTTCAGCCTGCTTCTGACCGACTGCCAGATGCCGAATACCGATGGCTACCAGCTGGCGCGGCTGATCCGCAATTACGAGGCAGAACATCCGGCCAGGCCTGCCACCATCATCATCGCTTGCACCGCCAATGCCGGGGTGGAGGAGCAGGAAAAAACCAGCGCAGCCGGCATGGACGATTTCCTCACCAAGCCGCTGTCCATCGTGGCCTTGTCGGCCATGCTGGACAAGTATCTGGGGCCATCGCGCCAGGCGACTGAGCACCGCACGCCCTAGCGGCAGCACCGTGCAAAATCGCAATCGCTGACCGGCTGGCAGCACTACAGCAGCATTTGATGCAAATCAGACCATGCATTTTTTATGCAAGCATCTATGCTGAAAAAACAAGCCGCTGCGGTTTGCTGTCTTGCCGGTGTTACCCGCCCGGTTTCACACTGGCAGCGCCAAGTCCCCTCAGTTTGATGTCGGAGATCAGAGCCATGAAACTTGACGATTTCAACCAGGTTGCCGACCTGATCGGCCTGAAAAAACGCTCGCGCGAAGCCGTATGGCTGATGGAAGTGGAGGGCATGACCGGCTATTTTGCCGCGCAGCAAATGGATATCAGTGAATCCACCGTTTCCCGTGCGCATACCCGTTTTCGCCTCGCGCTGCGCAAGCTCAATGCCTTGTCCGGGCATCTGCCTTTGTAATTTCTCCTGTGTTGTTGACTTGCAGCCCGGCCGCAACGCCGGGCTTTTTCTATGTGGCCGCGTCGCCGGTGGCCTGTTGGCGCAGCCAGGTCAATAGCGCCTGCAGGCCGGGATGATCGGCATAGCTGTCGGGATAGGCCAGATAATAGCCGCAGCCGGTTTCCAGTACGGTATCGAAGGGGCGCACCAGCCGGCCCTGTTGCAGTTCGTCCTTCAGCAGTTCCATATCGCCGATGGCCACGCCCAGCCCGCTGGCCGCCGCCGTCCAGGCCAGGTGGTGCAGGTCCACCACCTGATGTTTGTATTGCGCCAGCGAGCTGATCTGCTGGGTGGCCAGCCAGGCCATCCACTCCTCGTAATCACGAGTGGTATGAAACAGCGTCTGCCCAGCCAGATCCTCCAGGCAGGACAGTTGCGCCAGCATGCCGGGCGCGCACACCGGGCTCAGCCTTTCCGCCAGCAGCAGCTCGGCCTGCATATTGGGCCAGTGGCCGCGACCGAACAGGATGTAGGCCTGGTCGATGCTTGGGTCCAGCTCCGATGGCTCGTACACCATGCTGTCCATGCGCAGCTGGGTCAGCGGATATTGCTGGTAGAAGCTGCCCAGCCGTGGCATCAGCCAGCGCACGGCAAAGGTGACATAGACCTGTAGCGACAGGATGTCGGTCTGGGTTTTCAGCCGTCTTTCCACTTCTTTCAGCCTTTCCACCACGTCCTGTGCAACCGGCAGCAGGGTGCGGCCCGAGGGTGTGGGCTGCACCTGCCGGCTGTGGCGCTGCAGCAAGGGTGTGCCGTAATGCTCCTCCAGCAGGCGGATCTGCTTGCTGATGGCCCCCTGGGTCAGGAATAGCCGGCGTGCCGCTTCGGTAAAGCTGCCGGTCTGCACCACGGCCACAAAGGCGCGCAGGGCAGAGAGCGAGGGAAGGTGGTGTGTATCGTTCATGACAAGATGGAATAGTTTCATGCCAATAATTCGTTCGTGCAAATTAGGTGATTTCCGTATGTTTGGCAACAAACAGCACCATCAAACGGAGACGCCATGCACCACGATTATGATTCCCAACGGCAATACACCCTGCAGCATGACCGCCGCCTGAGCGCCAGTCACGGCCATTTGCAATTCGAAGGGGTGGATTTGCCGGCGCTGGCCGCACAATTTGGCTCGCCCTTGTTTGTTTATTCCGCGCCGGAAATCCGCCGCAATATCGCGGAAATTCAGCAGGCCTTTGCCGGCCATGCCGCCACCCGCATCTGCTACGCCTCCAAAGCCTGCTCGCTGCTGGCCGTGTTGCAAGTGGTGCGCGAGGCAGGCATCAGCATTGAAGCCAATTCCGCTAACGAGATCCGCCGCTGTCTGGCGGCTGGCTTTGCTGGCTGCGAGATCGTCTACAACGGTGTGGTCAAGCGCGATGAAGAGCTGGAATTCGCCATCAGCCAGCAATTGCACGCCATCAATGTCGATAGCGAGCAGGAGCTGCTGGCCATCGACCGCATCAGCCGCCGCCTGCAGCAGCCGGTGCGCATCTGCCTGCGGGTGGAGCCGAATGTCAAAGCCGCCACGCACGAGGGGCTGATGACGGCTTTCCGTGCCAAGTCGGGTGTCGATCTGGCCGATGCCGAGCGTATCTGCCGCCAGGTCGCTGCCATGCCCTATGTCCGGCTGTGCGGCCTGCACATGCATGTGGGTGACCAGGTGCCGGATGCCGAACCGTTTGGCGCGGCGACCCGCGTGCTGGTGGAGACGGCGCGCCAACTGGAAGACACGCTGAATATCCGCTTTGACATGATCAATGTCGGTGGCGGCATCCCCACGCCCTACCGCTATGCCAGCGACCGTGGCCTGGGTGGCCCGGATAATATGCAGCCGGCCATCGGGGCGGATGAATTCGCTGCGGCAGTGATCCGCGAAGTGCATGCCTGGCGGCAGGACATCGAGATTTGCATCGAGCCGGGGCGCAAGGTGGTGGGCAGCGCGGCGGTATTGCTGACCAGCCTGGTCAGCGGCAAACGCAAGACCCTGCTCAATGAAGATGGCAGCGTGGAAGGCCAGGTGGACTGGCGCATGCTGGATGCCGGCTTCAACGCCATTCCGGATTACAAGGACTGGTATTTCTATGTCTACAACGCCAGCCGTATTGCTGACAGCCACAACCAGCCGGTCAAGCTGGGTGGGCCGCTGTGCGATGGTGGCGACTATTTCCGCCACGGCCCGCTGGGTGAGCAGTTCCTGTTGCCCGAAGCCAGTGCCGTGGGCGATGTGGTGGCCTTCCTGGATGTCGGTGCCTATCAGCTGGAAAACCAGACGGTGTACAACGCCCAGCCGCGTTCGGCAGCGGTGCTGATCGAAGACGCCGGCCATTACCGCCTGATCCGCCGTCAGGAGACCTTCAGTGACATGTTGTTGCTGGAAAGCGGTCTGGATTAATCCAGCAGGGTCACGGCCCTTGCCGGCCGTGACGCGATAACAGCAAGCAGTGCGTAGTCCCTTGCAAGAGCGTATGTCCACTTACGTCGTTTGGAGGAATAAAGATGAAGCTGAAACCCTGGTGTGCCGTGCTGTTGTCCGCTGTCGCCCTGCAGGCTGGCGCGACGGATTTGAATAATCTGCGTATCGGCATGGATGCTACTTATCCGCCGTTCGAATCGCTTAATCCGGCCGGGCAGATTGTCGGCTTCGAAGCCGATCTGGCGGTGGCGCTGTGCAAGGAAATGAAGGCGCGCTGCACGCTGATCAATCAGGATTGGGATGGCATCATCCCCGGTCTGATCGCCAAGAAGTACGATGTGATCATGTCGTCGATGACCATTACCGCTGACCGGGCCAAGGCCGTTACCTTCAGTGAACGTTATTTCCGCACGCCGCAACGCCTGATCGCCACCAAGGGCAGTACGCTCAAGTTCACGGCAGAGGGCATGAAGGGCAAGCGGGTAGGGGTGCAGCGCGGTACCACGGCGGACATGTATCTGAGCAAGTTCTGGGGGCCGCGTGGCATGGATGTGGTGCGCTACGAGGATCAGGACAAGGCCTATGCCGACCTGGTGAATGGCCGGCTGGATGCCAGCTTCCAGGATGAGCTGCAGGTGGAGGCCGGCTTCCTCAAGAGCGAGCCGGGCAAGGCGTTTGCCTTTGTCGGCCCGTCCATCAATGGCGACAACGCCGCCGAACGTGAGGTGTTGGGTTCCGGTGCCGGCATGGCAGTGCGCAAGGAAGACAAGGAGCTGGTGGCACGTTTGAACAAGGCGATTGCTGCCGTGCGTGCCAATGGCACCTTCAAGAAGCTCAGCACGCAGTATTTCGGCCGCGATATTTACTGAGCCACACCGGCCCTCATCCGTCTTGCCGTAATGGCTTGCCGGGTGAGGGCAGTTGTTCAGCCTGCGCTGCTACTGTTCTGACTGTTGTCCTGCTTGCTGTTGTGACCCTGGCTGCTGTCCGGCCTGATCAATGTGTAGTCGTTATTGCTGGGCAGGCCATTCTTTTGCCAGTCGTCCAGCGTGGCCATGATGGCGTCACGGGTCTGGTAGCTGATGTCGGGCAGGCTGCCGCCAAAAGCCTGTTTGGCCTGATCAAAGCCCTGCTGCACCGCATCGCGGATGCTGGCGATCTTGCTGGGATCGTTGCCTATGCCGAGCCGGGCGAAATCCAGAATGCGTCGTGCAGTGTTCTTGACGCCCAGTTCGCCATCTTCCGACACGGCCTGAGTGGCTTCTGCCTTGGTTTTCGGGTCTACCGTCAATTGCTGTTCGCCGCTGACTACCTTATTCCACTGCAGCCCCTGTTGCTGAACCAGATTGCCCAGCAGTTTGAGGAAGTCGGCCACTTGCTGGTTGGACTTGGCCAGCAGCGCAGGGACATCCACGTTTTGCGTCGCCGTGTTGCCGGGCTTGCCATAGGTTAGGGGCTGGCTGCTGCTGTCGTTCTGGCCCAGGCTGACCACTTCGTCCACCGTCAGCGTGCTGCTGCTGATGCTGTCACCGGTTTTGCTGTCGGTCAGGGTGGTGCTGCTGAGGCTGGCGTACAGCGACTGGCTGTTGCCCGGAATGCTGCTGATGGTCATGAGCGACTCCTGCAGAGAGGAAGATAAGGCTTGCCGGCAAAGCGACAAGCTGATGTCTCATTATCGGTCGCGGACGGGAAAATTTTAGTAAAAATCAATGCAATAAGGCCGGAGCGCCCCGTGGCGGCCCCGGCCTGGTGAGGCGAGTCGATGAATCAGGCCGACAGTTTGCCGGCCCAGGCTTGCAGCGCCTGCAGCTGTTGTACTACCAGCGCTTGCAGACGTTCGTCGGTCAGATTGCCTTCGGCATCAAAACCGCCGGCGAAGGCGTTGGCGAATACTTCCGGCTTGTTCAGCGGGTGCAGGTCGAGGTACACGCAGGTCTGGCGCAGATGGTATTGCGCCCGCGAAGTCCCCATGCCGCCGCCAGCGCCAACAATGGCCACCGGCTTGCCGGCCAGCAGTGCGTTGTCCGGCTCGCGCGAAGCCCAGTCCAGTACGTTTTTCAGCGCCGGAGCCATGGAATAGTTGTATTCCGGGCAGCCCAGCAGCAGGGCGTCTGCCGTTGCCAGTTGCGCCAGCAGCTGTTGAACCGCTGCGGGTTTTTCGCTGATGTCGCTATTGAAGAAGGGCAACTGGCCGATGTCGGCGATCTCGATGCTCACGCCAGCCGGGGCATGCGCTTGTGCATAGCGCAGCAGGCCCATATTGGTGGATGCGCGACGCAGGCTGCCGCAAATGGCCAGAACTTTCAGTGTGCTCATTAGTGATTCCTCGCTTGGGTTGTTCGTACCAGTACTGATGGTGCTTTATTCTAGTCAGGGCCTGTATTAATCGCCAGGGATAAAGGTAAACGGTACAGCCCCAGCGCCCAGGGCTGGAGCAAGCTTTTAGCATTCGTGGGCAGGAGCGCTTATAATGTGCGGCTGTCCGCATTCAGAGTATTGAAACAGTGTCCGAACGATTCGCCGTATGGCTGCAATACCTCCTGCCCAAGCAGGCTTTGACCATTCTGGCCGGCAAGCTGGCCAGCGCCGAAGCCGGTGGATTGACCACGGCGGTGATCCGCTGGTTTGTCGGTCGTTACCAAGTCAACATGGCCGAGGCGGCCAATTCCGATATCGCCAGCTATGCCAGCTTCAATCAATTTTTTACCCGTCCCTTGCGTGCCGGTGCGCGCCCGCTGGCGGCCAGCGCACTGATCTGCCCGGTGGATGGGGCGGTCAGTCAGTTCGGCCCCATCCGGCAGGATCAGATTTTCCAGGCCAAGGGGCATGACTATTCCACTACGGCGCTGGTGGGTGGCGATGCCGCCATGGCGGCGCATTATCAGGATGGCTTCTTTGCCACCATCTACCTGAGTCCGCGTGACTACCACCGCATTCACATGCCTTGTGATGGCCGCCTGTTGAGCATGACTTATGTGCCGGGAGCGCTGTTTTCGGTGAATCCGGCCACGGCGCGCGGCGTGCCGGGCCTGTTCGCTCGCAATGAGCGTGTGGTGTGCGAGTTCGAAGGCCCGCATGGCCGCTTTGTGCTGACGCTGGTGGGGGCCACCATTGTCGGCAGCATGGCGACGACCTGGCATGGCGTGGTGAATCCGCCGCGCCCCGGCCGCGTTCAGCGCTGGGATTATCAGGATCAGCAGATCGTCATTGGCAAGGGCGAGGAAATGGGCCGCTTCCAGCTGGGCTCCACTGTGGTGCTGTTGTTCCCGCAGAGCACGGGCTTGCAGTTCAATCAGCACTGGCAGCCTGCCAGCCCGGTGCGGCTGGGCGAGGTGATGGCCGATATCTGAGTCGGTGTCCTGTTGCTGTCAAAGAAAAACCGCCTGGTCAGGCGGTTTTTTCATGGCGCTAGTTGCCTTGTGTTACAGCACATCGCCGGGAATACGCACCCAGCCTTCCATCAAGACGCGGGCGCTGCGGCTCATGATGGCCTTACTGACCTGCCACTGGCCATCCACCAGCTTGGCTTCTGCACCCACGCGCAGGGTGCCGGAGGGGTGGCCAAAGCGCACGGCCTGGCGTTCGCCACCGCCGGCGGCCAGATTGACCAGCGTGCCGGGAATGGCGGCAGCGGTGCCGATGGCCACCGCGGCGGTGCCCATCATGGCATGGTGCAGCTTGCCCATGGACATGGCGCGTACGCACAGGTCGATGTCACCGGCCTGGATGGCCTTGCCACTGGAGGCGGTGTAATCAGTGGGGGGCGCAACAAAAGCCACTTTGGGCGTGTGCTGACGGGTGGCCGCTTCGGCAATGTCCTTGATCAGGCCCATGCGTACGGCACCGTGGGCGCGGATGGTTTCAAAGCGTGCCAGCGTGGCAGCATCGCCGTTGATGGCGTCCTGCAGTTCGCTGCCGCTGTAACCCAGCTCTGCGGCATTGAGGAAGATGGTGGGAATGCCGGCATTGATCAGTGTGACCTGGAAGCTGCCCACGCCCGGGACTTCCAGCGTGTCCACCACATTGCCGGTGGGGAACATGGCGCCGCCGCCCTCGCCATCGCCTTCGTCGGCCGGGTCGAGAAACTCCAGTTGTACTTCGGCTGCCGGGAAGGTGACGCCGTCCAGCTCGAAATCGCCGGTCTCTTGTACTTCACCGTTGGTGATGGGCACATGGGCGATGATGGTCTTGCCGATATTGGCCTGCCAGATGCGTACCGTGGCCATGCCATTGGCCGGGACGCGGCTGGCGTCTACCAGTCCGCTCATGATGGCAAACGAGCCAACGGCTGCGGACAGGTTGCCGCAGTTGCCGCTCCAGTCGACAAAGGCCTTGTCGATGGCCACCTGGCCGAACAGATAATCCACGTCATGTTCCGGCCGGCTGCTCTTGGCCAGGATCACCGTCTTGCTGGTGCTGGACGTTGCACCGCCCATGCCGTCGATCTGCTTGCCGTAGGGATCGGGGCTGCCGATGACGCGCATCAGGATGGCATCGCGTACTGCTCCGGGCTGCTGCGCGGCGGGCGGCAGGTCTTGCAGGCGGAAAAACACCCCCTTGCTGGTGCCGCCACGGATGTAAGTGGCAGGTATGCGGATTTGCGGAGCGTGGGCCATGCAAAGTCTCCTTGCCGGCGTGCCGGGGCTCAGGGCCGCGCCGGGTGATGAAAATTAAGCCAGCGGCCCGCCTTGCCGGCGGACCGCTGCGCGGATGGATGGGGTCACCCTGATCCGGCCCGACAGCGGGGACACACCGCCGGGCCGGGGGGTGAAAACTCAAACAGTCTGGGTAGACTCGATAAAGTCCTGGGCAAAGCGCTGCAGCACGCCGCCAGCCTGATAGACACGCACTTCGGCGGCGGTATCCAGGCGGCAGATCATCGGCACGCGCACGGTTTCGCCATTGCGACGATGAATCAGCAGGGTCAGCGTGCAGCGCGGCGAGATTTCGCCCTCTACGTCGTAGCTTTCCGTGCCATCAATGCCCAGTGTCTTGCGGGTGGTGCCGGGCTGGAATTCCAGCGGCAGCACGCCCATGCCCACCAGATTGGTACGGTGAATGCGCTCGAAGCCTTCGGCGGCAATGGCTTCCACCCCGGCCAGCCGCACGCCCTTGGCTGCCCAGTCACGCGAACTGCCCTGGCCGTAGTCGGCCCCGGCCACGATGATCAGCGGCTGCTTGCGTGCCATATAGGTTTCGATGGCTTCCCACATGCGGGTGACCTTGCCTTCCGGTTCGATACGCGCCAGCGAGCCCTTTTTCACCACGCCGTCCACTACCGCCATTTCGTTTACCAGTTGCGGGTTGGCAAAGGTGGCGCGCTGGGCGGTGAGGTGGTCGCCACGGTGGGTGGCGTAGGAGTTGAAGTCTTCTTCCGGCAGGCCCATCTTGGCCAGATATTCACCCGCTGCCGAGTTGAGCAGAATGGCATTGGACGGCGACAGGTGGTCGGTGGTGATGTTGTCCGGCAATACCGCCAGCGGCAGCATGCCCTTGAGCGTGCGTGTACCGGCCAGTGCGCCTTCCCAATAGGGCGGGCGACGGATATAGGTGGACATCGGACGCCAGTCGTACAGCGGGCTCTTGGCGGCCTCGAAGCTACCCAGATCGAACATCGGAATGTAGATCTGCTTGAACTGTTCCGGCTTCACGCAACGCTCGACGATTTCATCAATCTCGGCATCGGATGGCCATAGGTCTTGCAGGCGGATTTCCTTGCCGTCCACCACGCCCAGCACGTCTTTTTCGATATCAAAACGCACGGTGCCGGCGATGGCGTAGGCCACCACCAGCGGCGGCGAGGCCAGGAAGGCCTGCTTGGCATAGGGGTGGATGCGGCCATCGAAGTTGCGGTTGCCGGACAGTACGGCGGCGGTGTACAGGTCGCGGTCAATGATTTCCTGCTGGATGGCCGGGTCCAGCGCACCGGACATGCCGTTACAGGTGGTGCAGGCATAGGCCACGATGCCGAAGCCCAGCTTTTCCAGTTCCGTGAGCAGGCCGGCTTCTTCCAGATACAGCTTGGCTACTTTGGAACCGGGCGCAAACGACGACTTCACCCACGGCTTGCGCACCAGGCCCAGCTCATTGGCGCGCTTGGCCAGCAGGGCGGCCGCTACCACATTGCGCGGGTTGCTGGTGTTGGTGCAGCTGGTGATGGCGGCAATGATTACCGCGCCATCCGGCAGCAGGCCTTCGGCTTCTTCGGCGCGCGCCTTGTCCAGATCCACGGCAATGCCGCGTTCGGCCAGCGCCGAGGTGGGCAGGCGCTTGTGCGGATTGGACGGGCCGGCCATATTGCGCACCACGCTGGACAGGTCAAACTCCAGCACGCGTTCGTATTGCGCCGTGGCCAGGCTGTCGGCCCACAGGCCGCTGACCTTGGCGTAGTTTTCCACCAGTGCCACCTGCTCGGCTTCGCGGCCGGTCAGCTTCAGGTAATGAATGGTTTGCTGGTCGATGTAGAACATGGCGGCGGTAGCGCCGTATTCCGGGCACATATTGGAAATGGTGGCACGGTCGCCGATGGACAGGCTGGCGGCGCCATCACCAAAGAACTCTACATAAGCGCCGACCACGCGCTCCTTGCGCAGGAACTCGGTCAGGGCCAGTACGATGTCGGTGGCGGTGATGCCAGGCTGGCGCTGGCCGGTGAGCTTGACGCCAACAATGTCCGGCAGCCGCATCATGGACGGATGGCCCAACATCACGGTTTCCGCTTCCAGGCCACCCACGCCGATGGCGATCACGCCCAGCGCATCCACGTGCGGGGTGTGGCTGTCGGTGCCGACACAGGTGTCGGGGAAGGCCACGCCATCGCGCACCTGAATCACCGGCGACATTTTTTCCAGGTTGATCTGGTGCATGATGCCGTTGCCAGCCGGAATCACATCCACATTCTTGAAGGCGGTCTTGGTCCACTCGATGAAGTGGAAGCGGTCTTCATTGCGGCGGTCTTCGATGGCACGGTTTTTTTCGAAGGCATGCGGGTCAAAACCACCGCACTCCACCGCCAGCGAGTGGTCGACGATCAATTGCGTCGGCACCACCGGGTTCACCAGCGACGGGTCGCCACCCTTGTCGGCGATGGCATCGCGCAGGCCGGCCAGGTCGACCAGGGCGGTCTGGCCCAGGATGTCATGGCACACCACGCGCGCCGGATACCAGGGAAAGTCCAGATCACGCTTGCGTTCGATCAGCTGCTTGAGCGCGTCGGTCAGCAAGTCCGGGTCGCAGCGGCGTACCAGTTGCTCGGCCAGCACGCGCGAGGTATAGGGCAGGGTGGCATAGGCACCGGGTGCAATGGCATCAACGGCGGCTTGGGTGTCGTAGTAGTCCAGCTGGCTGCCGGGCAGATTGGTGCGGTAGTTTTTGTTCATGGCGTCGCTAAAACTCTGAAGGGTGGAAGCAAAGCGGGGAGCAAACCTTGCGGCTTGCTCCCCTGACCATCAGCGCTGTGCCAGTGGCACGAAGGCCTGATCGTCCGGGCCGGTGTAATTGGCCGACGGGCGGATGATCTTGCCGTCAATGCGTTGTTCGATCACATGCGCACTCCAGCCGCTGGTACGGGCAATCACGAACAGCGGGGTGAACATGGCAGTGGGCACGCCCATCATGTGGTAGGACACGGCGGAGAACCAGTCCAGATTGGGGAACATCTTCTTGATGTCCCACATCACGCTTTCCAGGCGGTCGGCAATGTCGAACATCTTGCTGTCGCCAGCAGCGGCGGACAGGTTGCGCGCCACTTCCTTGATCACCTTATTGCGCGGATCGGAGATGGTGTAAACCGGGTGGCCAAAGCCGATCACCACTTCCTTGCGCTCCACGCGGGCCTTGATGTCGGCTTCGGCCTCGTCCGGATTGTCGTAGCGCTTCTGGATTTCAAACGCCACTTCGTTGGCACCGCCGTGCTTGGGGCCGCGCAGTGCGCCGATGGCACCGGTAATGCTGGAGTACATGTCCGAACCGGTACCGGCAATCACGCGGCTGGTAAAGGTGGAGGCGTTGAATTCGTGCTCGGCATAGAGGATCAGCGAGGTGTGCATCGCCTTCACCCACAGTTCGGACGGCTTTTCGCCGTGCAGCAGGTGCAGGAAATGGCCACCGATGGAGTCGTCGTCGGTTTCCACATCGATACGTTTGCCGTTGTGGCTGAAGTGGTACCAGTACAGCAGCATCGAGCCGAAAGAGGCCATCAGGCGGTCGGCGATATCGCGTGCGCCGGCGATATTGTGGTCATCCTTTTCCGGCAGGGTGCAGCCCAGGGCGGACACGCCGCTGCGCATCACATCCATCGGGTGGGCAGAGGCGGGCAGGGCTTCCAGCACGCTCTTCACCACTTGCGGCAGGCCGCGCAGGGCTTTCAGCTTTTGCTTGTAGCCGGCCAGTTCGGCCTTGTTCGGCAGCTTGCCGTGTACCAGCAGAAAGGCAACTTCTTCGAATTCGCACTGGTCGGCAATATCCAGAATGTCGTAGCCGCGATAGCTCAGGTCGTTGCCGGTACGGCCAACCGTGCACAGGGCGGTATTGCCGGCGGCAACGCCGGACAGAGCGACCGATTTCTTCGGCTTGCCAGTCAGAACCACTTCAGTCATGCCATTTCTCCTAGGATGAAGTTTCTCGTCTTGCTGTTGTTATTGCGGCCGGTGCGGCCCGGTTTGCGCGGGCGGTGCACTGGCTTGCTGTTTACCTGCTGGTCAGCGGTTTGTCTGCGCTTGCCTGTGGCAGACAATTATTTGTTTTTGCCTTCGGCAAAGAGCCCATCCAGCTTTTGTTCGTAGCTGTGGTAGCCCAGATGCTCGTACAGGTCCATGCGGGTCTGCATGGTGTCCAGCACGTTTTTCTGCGTGCCATCGCGACGCAGTGCGCCGTATACATTCAGGGCGGCCTGGCTCATGGCGCGGAAGGCTGACAGCGGATAGAGCACCAGCGACACGCCGTTTTCACCCAGCTCCTGGGTGGTGAACAGCGGGGTGGAACCGAATTCGGTGATGTTGGCCAGTACCGGCACGCCGACGGCTTCGGCGAATTGCTTGTACATGGCCAGATCGGTCATGGCTTCCGGGAAGATCATGTCGGCACCGGCTTCCACGCAGGCCACGGCGCGGGCTATGGCCGAATCCAGGCCCTCCACCGCCAGTGCATCGGTACGTGCCATGATGACGAAGCTGTCATCCTTGCGCGCATCGGTGGCCGCCTTGACGCGGTCGACCATTTCTTCCTGGCTGACAATGGCTTTGTTGGGGCGATGGCCGCAGCGCTTTTGCTGCACTTGGTCTTCAATATGCACGGCGGCGGCACCGGCTTTTTCCAGACTCTTGATGGCGCGGGCGATATTGAAAGCACCGCCCCAGCCGGTATCGATATCCACCAGCAGCGGCAGTTCGGTTACGTCGGTAATGCGACGCACATCAATCAATACGTCTTCCAGTGTGGTGATGCCCAGGTCCGGAATGCCGCAGGAGCAGGCAGCCACGCCGCCGCCGGACAGGTACAGGGACTTGAAACCGGAGTGTTCGGCCAGACGTGCTGCATAGGCGTTGACGGCGCCCACGACTTGCAGCGGTTTTTCCTGTTCTACAGCGAGGCGAAAGCGTTGACCGGGTGTGCTCATGGCTGGGTCCTTAGTGGGATGCAGGTGACATTGCAGAGCATTCTAGCAAGTGCTTGGTTGGAGTGCAAATGCTCTATCAGCAGCGTCGCCGGTGAAGATGGTTCATGTTTTACCCAAGCTCTGGTATGTTTCGCAGCAGCAAGCTCGGGGGAACTCATTGCACGAGCCACGGTCTAGTGTTGTGTCCACACAGACGCACATACAATTAAACCAGTGGACAATTCAGGGAGCATTACAACGACATGAGTGATCGTGATATCGATCAACAGTTGGTGGAGCGTGCCCAGCGAGGTGAAAAAAGAGCTTTCGACCTGCTTGTTGCAAAATATCAGCGTCGTCTGGCTAGACTTTTGTCACGCTTCATTCGCGACGGCTCGGACATCGAAGATGTGACGCAAGAGGCATTTATCAAAGCGTATCGCGCTTTGCCGTCATTTCGCGGCGAGAGTGCGTTTTACACATGGCTGTACCGAATCGGCATCAATACTGCCAAAAATTTCCTCAGTTCAGCCGGACGTCGTCCGGTAGTGAACAGCGAGTTTGAAGACGAAGATGGCGAAAGCTTCGACCTGGCGTCGCAAGTGCCCGACATGAATACGCCTGAAACCGAGCTGATGAACAAGGAAATCGTGACGACAGTCAATGCTGCCGTGCAAGCCTTGCCGGAGGAACTCAGAACGGCCATTTCGCTGCGTGAAATGGACGGGCTATCCTACGAAGAGATTGCACAGGTAATGAACTGTCCGATCGGCACCGTGCGTTCGCGGATTTTCCGTGCACGCGAGGCGATTGCTGCCGAATTGCGGCCACTGCTGGATACGGCCAAAAACAGAAGGTGGTAGCTTATGAAAGAAAAATTATCCGCGCTGATGGACGGCGAGCTGGACGGGCAACACGCGCAGAGGGCCATCAATGCCATCGCTGATGAAGAGGAACTGAAGCAGGTCTGGGACGCTTATCATCTGATCGGTGATGCCATGCGTGCCAACAGCCATGTGGCGGTGAATGTCCGCCAGCGCGTGGCCGAACGCCTGGCAAGCGAACCGACCGTACTGGCGCCGCGGCGCTGGTTTGCCCCGGTGCGTACGCGTCGGGCCGGTGCGGTGGCGCTGGCCGCCAGTGTCAGCTTTGCCGCGGTGGTGGGTTGGCAGCAGCTGTCGCATGGCAATGCCGCGTCCGCCATGGCTGATCGTGGCGTGCCGGTTGCTGCCTTGCAGCCGGCGCAGCAGCATGACGACCTTTATCTGGCGGCGCATCAGGAGATGACGGCAGATCAGAGCGTATACAAGGTTTCCTATGGAAATGGAGTTCGCCACTGATGCGTCTGACACAGCTGTCCGGGGTCTGCCTGATAGGCGTGGCGGTGCTGGCCCATGCGGATGATGACTGGCTGGTGGTAAAGAAAGTGGCTGCCGCCGCCAGGCAGCAGCCACTGAATGGTACCTACCTGCATCAGATGAACAGCTCGCTGGAAACCTTCCGCATCGTGCGTAGTGGTTCCGGCGACAACATCCAGGAAAAACGCACCTCACTGGATGGTCCATCGCGCGAAATCATTCGCAAGGGGCTTGAGCTTACCTGTTATGCGCCGGATGCCAAGTCGCTGTCTGCTGCCAAAGTCAGTGCCATGCGGCTGTTTCCGGCCTTGCTGCCTGATGATATCGGCAATATCGCCCAGTCGTATTCGGTGAAGCGCTCCGGCAAGGATCGCGTGGCACAGCGTGATTGCAACTGGCTGGAGCTGAAGCCGAAAGACAGCAAGCGCTACATGCTGCGCATGTGTGTGGAGCCGACCAGCTTCCTCCCCCTGAAGGTGATTACCCAGAATGCCGCCGGTGAAGCGGTGGAGCAGTTCACCTTTACCGAAATCGAATTGCAGGGGCCAAAGGACAAGAGCGCTTTCCGGCCGCAATACAAGCAAAACTATGTATTGCGCAGCGCCAGCGCACCAGCCATGACGCTTGATGCCGACGCTCCGTCCGAAGTGAGCGGCATGCCCAGCGGCTTCAAGCTGTTGCGGGCAGTGCAGCGCACGCTGCCGGGTCAGGCTGAGCGTACTGTGCGGCATATGGTATTCAGCGACGGGCTGGTCATGCTGTCGCTGTTTATCGAGCCGCAGGCTGATGGCCGTCCGGAGCGTGCTGTCAATCTGCACGGTGCCGTCAATATGGCGACTGCCGAGCAGGGTGATTATCTGGTCACGCTGGTGGGTGACCTGCCCGAACCCACCATGATGGCAATGATCAGAAACCTCAAGATCGTACTCAAGCCATGATGGTGCATGGCCTGCCTTTCCGCCTGGTGGCGAAGGCAGGCCATTTTGATTTCCTTTCCTGTTGTTCTGTGCAAACCACATCAAGATGGAGCGACCATGTCGATCAAAAAGCTGATCGTTGCTGCCATGCTGGCGGCATCTGCCTTCACTATTGAACCTGCTGTTGTACTTGCTGCCGATTTGCCCGATTTTGCCCGCATTGTCGAAAGCGAGGGCAAGGCGGTGGTCAATGTCAGTACCACATCGACCATCAAGCAGAATGTCAGCAGCCTGCCGGAAGGCATGGAAGGTGATCCCTTCTTCGAATTTTTCCGCCGCTTTGCTCCGCAGCAGCAACAGGAGCGCCAGGAGCGCTCGCTGGGTTCCGGTTTCATCATTTCCGCTGACGGCTACCTGCTGACCAATGCCCATGTGGTGGCGCGTGCGGATGAAATTACCGTCACCCTGACTGACAAGCGCGAATTCAAGGCTAACGTGATTGGCTCGGATGCCCGTACCGATGTGGCTCTGCTCAAGATCGAGGCCAAAGACCTGCCGGTGGCGCGACTGGGCAATATGGCCGATGTGCGTGTGGGCGAGTGGGTGTTGGCCATTGGCTCGCCCTTCGGTTTTGAGAATACCGTGACCTCCGGCATCGTATCGGCCAAGAATCGCCTGTTGCCGGATGAGAATTTTGTCCCCTTCCTGCAAACCGATGCTGCGGTCAATCCCGGTAACTCGGGCGGGCCGCTGTTCAACATGAAGGGTGAAGTGATCGGCATCAACTCGCAGATCTACAGTCGTTCTGGCGGTTTTATGGGCATTTCCTTCTCGATTCCCATTGATGTGGCGATGAATGTGGCCGATCAGCTCAAGGCCACTGGCAAGGTGAGTCGTGGTCGCATTGGCGTGGCCATTCAGGAGCTGAACAAGGATCTGGCTGCCTCTTTCGGTTTGAGCAAGCCGGCCGGTGCGCTGGTGAATGAGGTGGAGAAAAAGAGCCCGGCAGACAAGGCTGGCTTGCGTGCCGGTGATATCATCCTGTCGGTGGCGGGGCAGGCCGTGGCCTCGTCTTCTGATCTGCCGCGACTGATCGGTGCCATCCGCCCGGGGAAACCGGTAGCGCTGGAAGTGTGGCGCAATCGTGCAATCCTCAAGTTGAGCGTGGTGCCGGAAGAACTGAAGAATGAGGATGCCCGCACGGCTCAGCGCGAGTACCGTGCACCGCAAGCCACGCCGGATGCGCAAAACATGAAGCAGCTGGGGCTGGCGCTGGCCGAGTTGACGCCACCGCAGTTGGCCAAGGCCGGCATCAAGTATGGCCTGCAAGTTCGGCGTGCCAGCGGGCTGGCTGCCCGTGCCGGTGTGCAGCCTGGGGACGTGATCGTGGGTCTGGGGGGCGAGGCCATCAGCAGCTTCGGCCAGTTCAAGGCTGCGGTTACCGCTGCGCCCAAGGGCAGTACACTGGCCTTGCAAGTGCTGCGCCAGGGCATGACCCTGTTTATTCCATTGACCATTGGTGGGGAAGAATGAAGCTGACCTTGTATTTCCGTGAGTACTGCAGCCTGTGCCACCAGATGCTGGCAGAACTCAAGCCATGGCAGGCCAGGCATGGTTTTGAGCTGGATGTGGTGGATGTGGATGCAGACCCGATTCTTGAGGCCAGATTCAATGAACTGGTGCCGGTATTGATGGACGGTGAACACCAGATTTGTCACTGGCATCTGGATATTCCTGCTTTGGCTGCACATTTGGGCGAAATCGGCTAAAATCCGCGCCAGTGTGAGTTGTTCGAGGGCACGCCAGCGTGCCCTTATCTTTTTGCTGGATACCGATGAAACATATCAGAAATTTCTCGATCATTGCCCATATCGACCATGGCAAATCGACCCTGGCCGACCGCTTCATCCAGTTTTGCGGTGGCCTCGAACTGCGCGAAATGAGTGCCCAGGTGCTCGACTCGATGGATATCGAGAAAGAGCGCGGCATTACCATCAAGGCGCAAACGGCCGCCCTGCAATACAAGGCAGTTGATGGCCAGGTGTACAACCTGAACCTGATCGACACCCCAGGACACGTGGACTTCTCTTACGAGGTTTCCCGCTCGCTGTCCGCCTGCGAAGGCGCATTGCTGGTGGTGGATGCCTCGCAGGGTGTGGAAGCGCAAACCGTGGCCAACTGCTACACCGCCATCGACCTGGGGGTGGAAGTCGTACCTGTGCTGAACAAGATCGACCTGCCGGCGGCAGAGCCCGAACGTGTCAGCCAGGAAATCGAAGACATCATCGGCATTGAGGCCATTGATGCAGTGCGTGCCTCGGCCAAGTCCGGCATCGGCATTCAGGACATCCTCGAAGTGGTGGTCAGCAAGATTCCGCCGCCGGAAGGCAATCCGGATGGTCCGCTCAAAGCCCTGATCATCGACTCCTGGTTCGACAACTACGTCGGCGTGGTGATGCTGGTGCGGGTCAAGGATGGCCAGGTTCGTCCCAAGGACAAGATCAAGTTCATGGCTACCGGTGCCGAGCATCTGGTGGAGCAGGTTGGCGTGTTCTCGCCCAAGTCGGTACCGCGCGATGTGCTGAACGCAGGCGAGGTGGGCTTCATCATTGCCGGTATCAAGGAGCTGAAATCGGCCAAGGTGGGCGATACCATCACCCTGATGAAAACGCCGGCCACCGAAGCCCTGCCGGGCTTCAAGGAAGTGCAGTCGCAGGTATTTGCCGGCCTGTATCCGGTGGAAAGCCACGATTACGAAGCCCTGCGCGATGCGCTGGAAAAGCTGCAACTGAACGATGCTTCGCTCAAGTATGAACCCGAGGTGTCGCAGGCACTGGGCTTTGGCTTCCGTTGCGGCTTCCTGGGTCTGTTGCATCTGGAAATCGTGCAGGAACGGCTGGAGCGCGAATTCGACATGGACCTGATCACCACGGCACCAACCGTGGTGTATGAGCTGGTGTTGAAAGACGGCAGCGTGATTCATGTCGACAACCCGTCGCGTCTGCCGGACCCGGGCAAGGTGGAAGAGATCCGCGAACCCATCATCACCGCTCATATCCTGGTGCCGCAAGACTATGTCGGCGCGGTCATTACCCTGTGTACCCTGAAGCGCGGTGTGCAGCGCAATATGCAGTATCTGGGCCGTCAGGTGATGCTCACTTACGATATGCCGATGAATGAAGTGGTGATGGACTTCTTTGACCGCCTCAAGTCCACCAGCCGCGGCTATGCCTCCCTTGACTACGAGTTCAAGGAATTCCAGTGCGCCGATCTGGTGAAGCTGGATGTACTGGTCAACAGCGAAAAAGTGGATGCGCTGAGCCTGATCGTGCACCGTGCGTCCAGCGTCTACCGTGGCCGTGAACTGGTATCCAAGATGCGCGAGCTGATTCCGCGCCAGATGTTTGATATCGCTGTGCAGGCTGCCATCGGCGGACATATCATTGCCCGTGAAACAGTGAAGGCACTGCGCAAGAACGTACTGGCCAAGTGCTACGGCGGCGACATCACCCGTAAGAAAAAGCTGCTGGAAAAGCAAAAGGCCGGCAAGAAGCGCATGAAGCAGGTGGGTAACGTGGAAATCCCGCAAGAGGCTTTCCTGGCCATTCTTCAAGTAGGGGACAAATAAGTGGGCGAAAACCTGTTCTGGGTGTTTACCGTGGCCGTCATTGTTGGCGGCATGCTGGTGGGTTTTGGCGGTCAGCGTGAAGCCGGTGCCAAGGATTGGCCGGTTTCGGTGCAGTGGGGCTATCTGGCCCTGGTCATCGGTGGTTTCGGCCTGCTGTCCAATTACATGAGCTTCACTGCGGTGATGCTGGTGTTTGTGCTGATTACCGGCGTGGTATGGGGCCTGGACAAATGGTTGCTGGCCAAGAAGCGTGCCGGTGAGCCCGGCCACTTTGTTGAATACTCGCGTGGTTTCTTCCCGGTGATCCTGGTGGTTTTCCTGCTGCGCTCCTTCCTGGTAGAGCCTTTCCAGATTCCCAGCAGCTCGATGCGCCCCGGTCTGGTGGTGGGTGACTTCATCCTGGTCAACAAGTTTGCCTATGGCATCCGCGTGCCGGTGTTGAACAATGTGCTGGTGCCGGTGGGCAAGGTGAGCCGTGGTGATGTGGTGGTATTCAACTACCCGCCCAATCCCAAGGTGAATTACATCAAGCGGGTCATCGGCGTGGCTGGCGATGTGGTGGAATACCGCAACAAGCGCCTGAGCATCAACGGCAAGGCAGTGCCGGATGAAAAAGACGGCACTTACGAGTATCTTGAGCAGGGCATGGCCATGATTCACAATGACCAGTTCAAGGAAGTGATGGATGGCAAGGCCTACCAGGTGCTGAATATTCCGGAAGCGCCGGTCGTGGCGCTGGGGCAGGTGGCTGATTTCCCGTCGCGTGACCAGTGCCAGTATGATGACAACGGCTTTGTGTGCAAGGTGCCGGCCGGCCATTACTTCATGCTGGGCGATAATCGCGACAACAGCCTGGATGGTCGTTACTGGGGCTTTGTGGAAGATCGTCTGATGGTCGGCAAAGCCTTCCTGATCTGGATGAACTTCAGCTCGCTGTCCCGTATCGGCAAGGCCATTCATTGACACCGTTTTCCGGCAGGGGGAGTTCCATGCAGCGTCAGCGAGGTTTGTCCGTCATTTCGGTGTTGTTCATCATGCTCATTCTGGGTGCCGGCTTCTTGTTGGCCGGCAAGGTGCTGCCGGTGTACAACGAGTATGCCGAAGTACGCAAGGCCGTCACCGCCATGGCCGCAGAAACCGGCAAGAGTGATACCGAACTGCGCCGGGAATTCATGAATCACGCCATGGTCGGGGGTATTTCGTCGATCAAGCCGGAAAACCTCACCATCATCACCACCGCCAACAACGTGTTCGTGCGTGCAGCCTATCGCCGCGAAGTTCCGCTGTTTGCCAATGTCAGCCTGGCTTTCGATTTCGATACCCAGGCCGGACAGACACCCCAGTAACTACAGTGAACCAAGTTGAAACCCGATTCCGGCGCCTGTCACAGGCGCTGGATTATGCATTCCAGAAGCCCGATCTGCTGCGCCAGGCGCTGACACATCGCAGCTTTGCTGCCTCCAATAACGAGCGTTTCGAATTTATTGGCGACAGCATTCTCAATTACACCGTGGCGCGCATGCTGTTCGATCAGTTTCCGCGCCTGAGTGAAGGCGAGCTGTCACGCTTGCGTGCCAATCTGGTCAACCAGAACACGCTGGCCGAGATCGCCCACGAGCTCAAGCTGGGTGAATACCTGTATCTGGGTGAGGGCGAGCTGAAAAGTGGTGGCTTCAATCGGCCGTCAATTCTGGCCGATGCGCTGGAGGCTACCTTTGCCGCAGTCAGTTTCGATGCGGATTTCCAGCGTGCCGAGCAGGTGGTGCGCCGCCTGTACGCAGGCCGCGTGGCGGCCATCGATCCCACCAAGCATGCCAAGGATGCCAAGACCCGTTTGCAGGAAGCACTGCAGGCGCGCAAATGGCCTCTGCCCAAATACCGCATCCAGACCCAGACCGGCGAAGCCCACGAACAATGGTTCAAGGTGGTGTGCGATCTGGGCGAACTGATGATCGAATCCAGCGGTGAGGGCGGCAGTCGCCGCGCCGCCGAACAGCAGGCCGCCGAAGCCGCACTGCTGCTTCTTGAACAAAAACTGGCCACAGGCAAGAAACACCCATGACCGAACACGCATATCATTGTGGCTTTGTCGCCATCGTTGGCCGCCCCAATGTGGGCAAATCGACGCTGATGAACCATCTCATCGGCCAGAAAGTCAGCATTACCTCGAAAAAGGCGCAAACCACGCGCCATCGTGTCAACGGCATTCATACCGAAGACAACGCCCAGTTCATTTTTGTCGATACCCCGGGCTTCCAGACCTTCCACAAGGGCGCGCTCAACGAGACGCTGAACAAGAGCGTGAAAGACTCGCTGGGCAGCGTCGACTGTGTGCTGTTCATCCTGGAAGCCATGCGCTGCAGCGCGGCCGACCGTGAAGTGATGGCGCTCTTGCCCAAGCACACGCCGGTCATCCTGGTGATCAACAAGCTGGACAAGGTCAAGGACAAGTTCCTGCTGCAGGAATTCATCGATGGCGTGCGCACCGAATTCCAGTTTGCCGACTGCGAAGTGGTCAGTGCCAAGCACGGCCAGCGCCTGTCCGAGCTGCTGGACAAGGTGCGGCCGCATCTGCCGGAATCCATGCCGCTGTATCCGGACGACATGGTGACCGACAAGAGCGAGCGCTTCCTGTCCGCCGAAATCGTGCGCGAAAAGCTGTTCCGCTACCTGGGCGAAGAGCTGCCGTATGAAATGAATGTGGAAGTGGAAATGTTCGAAATGGATGGTGCGCTGCGCCGCATCCACATCGCCATTCTGGTGGACAAGGACAACCAGAAGCCCATCGTCATCGGCAAGGGCGGCGAAAAGCTGAAGAAAATTTCGACCGAAGCGCGGCTGGACATGGAAAAGCTGTTCGACGGCAAAGTCTTCCTGCAAGTCTGGGTCAAGGTCAAATCCGGCTGGGCTGACGACGTGCGCTTCCTGCGGGAATTCGGCCTGAACTGATGCCGCTCAAGCTGCCTTCTCCGCCTTACTGGGCGGTGATTTTTTCCTCGCAACGCAGCGCTGCCGACCAGGGCTACGCCGACATGGCCGAACGCATGTTGCGCCTGGCCGAGGTCCAGCCCGGTTATCTGGGCGCGGAAAGTGCCCGTGACAGTGCCGGCTTTGGCATTACCGTTTCCTACTGGGACAGCGTGGAGGCCATTGCCGCCTGGCGGCAGCATGCCGAGCATCTGGTCGCGCAAAAGCTGGGGCGCGAGGTGTGGTATCGCGACTTCTCGCTCAAGGTGGCGCGGGTAGAGCGTGCGCATGCCAGCGGACAGGACCGGGACGCATGAGCCAACAGGGCAGGGTAGACCGCCAGCCCGGCTACCTGCTGCACACCCAGCCCTATCGTGAAACCAGCCTGCTGGTGGAGGTGTTCACGCCACAGCATGGCCGTTTTACTCTGGTGGCCCGCGGTGCACGCCGGCCACGGGCGGATGTGCGCGGCGTACTGCTGCCATTTCAGCCGCTTACCCTGTCCTGGTTTGGCAAGGGGGAAGTGCGCACCCTGCATACGGCAGAATGGAATGGTGGTGTGCCACAGTTGTCCGGCATCCGGCTGGTCTGCGGCTTCTATCTGAATGAACTGATGCTGAAGCTGACGGCCCGTGACGATGCCGAACCGCGTGCCTTTACCATTTATGATCAGGCGGTGCGTGCGCTGGCACAGACGCATTCCCTGTCCAGCGTGCTGCGCCGCTACGAATTGCGGCTGCTGCAGGCACTGGGCTATGCCGGCAGTTTCGCCTGTGACCTGCACGGCGAACTGATCGACCCCGCTGCCGACTACCTGTGCCGGGGCGGTGCCCTGCCCGAACGGGCCAGCGGCGAGGCGGCCGGGCAGTCGGTCTGCTTGCCCGGTGCCGAATTGCTGGCCATCGAGGCCGATGACTACGCCGCCGCCAGCACCCGTCGTGCTGCCCGCAGCCTGCTGCGCTTGCTGCTTACCGATTTGCTGGGCGCGGAGCCACTGGCCTCGCGTGAACTCTTGCAGGCCATCAACGCCATTGCCGACTGAGGCCTGCGCAACAGGAGCTGAAGATGATTTTGCTTGGTGTGAATATCGATCATGTCGCCACGCTGCGCCAGGCGCGCGGTACCCGCTACCCCAGCCCGATCGAGGCTGCATTGGTCGCGGAAACCGCCGGTGCCGACCTGATTACCCTGCATCTGCGTGAAGACCGTCGCCACATTCAGGATGCCGACGTGGTAGCCATGCGTCAGGTCATCAAGACCCGCATGAACCTGGAAATGGCCATGACGCCGGAAATGCTGGCCAATGCGCTGGCGGTGGCACCGGAAGACGTGTGCCTGGTGCCGGAAAAACGCGAAGAAGTCACCACCGAAGGCGGGCTCGATGTGCTGGGCCACTATGCCGATGTGTGCCATTACACCGAAACCCTGCAGCAGGCCGGCATCCGCGTATCCATTTTCATCGACCCGGACCGCGCCCAGATCAGCAAGGCTTATGAAGCCGGTGCCCGCGTGATCGAGCTACACACCGGTGCGTATGCCGATGCGGTACATGCTGCCGAACGTGAGGCCGAACTGGCGCGCATTCGCGGTGCAGCAGCCTTTGCCAGCGAACTGGGCATGGTGGTGAATGCCGGGCACGGGCTGAACTATCACAACGTCAAGCCGATTGCCGCCATCCCGCAGATCAGCGAGCTGAATATCGGCCATGCCCTTATCGGCCAGGCCGTGTTTGTTGGCCTTGATCGCGCCGTACGCGACATGAAAGCCTTGATGCAGGAAGCCCGTCAGGGCTGAGCCGCATGCCCACCATCATCAGCCACGCGGTGGCCGGGGCCACGCTATCCCGTCTGGCGGGGGCCGGCTCGGCCGCAGCCTCGCGCGCCGATGGTCTGAAGGTCTTGCTGCTGTGCGCTGCCGCGGCCATGCTGCCCGACCTGGACGTGGTCACCTTCAAGCTTGGCATTCCTTATGCCAGCCCCTGGGGGCATCGCGGTGTGTCGCATTCCTTGCTGCTGGCCCTGCTGGCAGCATTGTTGCTGACTGCTTGCAGCCGTGGTTTGTGGCAGCGGCTGGGCTGGTCCTTGCGCTCGGCCTGCTTGCTGCTGTTTGCCGTCATCGCCAGTCATGCCGGACTGGATATGCTGACCGATGCCACGCATGGCCCGGCTTTGTTCATGCCGTTCGACATGCAGCGCTATCTGCTGCCGTGGCGGCCGATTGAAGGTGCGCCCATCTCACCGCGACTATGGCTGACGGCCAAAGGCGGCCGCGTGGTTTATACCGAGTTGCTGTATGTCTGGCTGCCTTGTCTGATGCTGTGGCTGCTGCGTGTCAGCGTTGAACGGCGCAAGGAGCAGGCATGATCTACGGTATTGGCACCGATATGGTGGAAATCGCCCGCATGCAGGGCCTGTTGCAACGCTGGGGCGACAAGGCCGGCCGGCGCATTCTGGCCGAGGCGGAAATGCCTGACTTTCTGGCGGCGGCCGATCAGGCGCGCTTCCTGGCCAAGCGCTTTGCGGTGAAGGAAGCACTGTCCAAGGCGGTGGGTACCGGGGTGGTGCAGCCGGTATTGCTCACCGCCATTGCTGTCAGCCACGATGCACAGGGCAAACCCATGCTGGTATTCGGCCCGGACTTGCAGGACTTCCTGCTGCAGCGCGGCGTGGTGCGCAGCCATGTCTCCATCACGGACGAGCGCGAACACGCCCTGGCCTTTGTGGTATTGGAGCAGGATTAGCCCCCGGCCTATCCTTGCCAAAGAATCAATCCTGAGGGCCGCCCGGCCCTCACACTGTTTGGAGTATCAGCCATGCAAGCCTTGTCGCTGCAACGTGGTCCGGTCATGGTGGATGTGGCCGGCTTCAGTCTGACCGATGCAGAGCGCACGCGTCTGTCCCATCCGCTGGTCGGTGGGGTCATCCTGTTTCGCCGCAATTTCCAGAATATCGAACAGCTCAAGGCACTGACTGCCGAAATCCGCCGCCTGCGCAGCCCCGCACTATTGATCGCCGTCGATCACGAAGGGGGCCGTGTACAGCGCTTTCTGGAAGGTTTTACCCGTTTGCCGCCGATGAGTGTGCTGGGTGAGCTGTGGCAGAAGGATGAAGCCGCCGCGTGTGCCGCTGCCGAGGACGTGGGGGTGGTGCTGGCTGTCGAGTTGCGTGCCTGTGGTATCGACCTGTCCTTCACCCCGGTGCTGGATCTGGACTGGGGGCGCTGCGCGGTCATCGGCAATCGTGCCTTCCATCGCGAGCCGGAAGTGGTGGCCGAGCTGGCCCTGGCCTTGCAGCGCGGGCTGCGGCAAGGTGGCATGGCCACCTGCGGCAAGCACTTCCCTGGTCACGGTTTCGTGGCGGGCGACAGCCATTTCCTCATGCCGCAAGACGACCGCACACTGAGCGAGCTGGAAGCCGACGACCTGATCCCCTTTGCCCGCATGGCGGCAGCTGGCATGGGCTCGGTGATGCCGGCCCATGTGGTGTATCCGGCGGTAGATGATCGTCCGGCCGGTTTTTCCCCGGTATGGCTGCAGGACATTTTGCGTGGCCAGCTGGGCTTTGACGGCGTCATCTTCTCTGATGACCTGGGTATGGAAGGTGCTGCCGGAGCTGGCAGCTTTGTCGAGCGGGCAGCGGCGGCACTGGCAGCAGGCTGCGATATGGTGCTGGTTTGCAATCAGCCCACACGTGCTGACGAGGTGCTGGCCGGCTTGCAAGTGCCGCCGCAGCCCAAGCTGGCGGAACGTCTGCAAGGCATGGCCGGTGCTGGTGAAGTCGCTAGCTGGCAGCAGGAAATCGGCACGGCCGGCTTTGCCGAGCGCCAGCGCCGCGTACTGGCTCTGGGTATGCCGCAGAACGTATTGCAGGGCCCGGCCGTGGGTGAAGCCAGCTAGGCCGCTATACCCGCCCGCTTCGGGGCAAGCAAAAAGCCGGCATCGCGCCGGCTTTTTTTGTGCCTGGTGGCCGTGGTTTCAGTTGAGCTGGGTGCGCCACAGTCGTGCCAGATGCGAGGCCCGTACGCCGGCCATGGCAGCGGTGCAAGGGGAGACTACCTTGTGTGCCGGCAGGCTGGTATCGCGAATCAGGGCGTCGATATAAGCCGGACCATCGCCACGCCGAATGGCAGCAACTTGCGGTTCGCTGGCTTTTTCGCGGCGGGCCAGTACCACGCCGATTTCATCATTGGCCAGGCGCACGAAGCTGCCGGGCGGGTAGATGCCCAGCTCCTTGATCAGCAAGGTGGTGTAGGCCGGGTCGAACTCGGTGTCCTTGCGCTGGAACAAATGCCCCAGCGCGGCGGCCGGTACCATGCCGGCGCGGTAGCTGCGCGGGGTCAGCTTGGCGCAGGTGATGTCGGCCATGTGCAGGATGTGCGCCAGCGATTCGATTTCCCCGCGCGCCAGGCCGTAGGGGTAGCCATTGCCCAGCCAGGATTCATGGTGGGTTTGTACCAGCCAGTGCCACAGTTCATTGCTCACGCCGGCTTCGCGCAGAATGGCCGAGCTCATCAGCGGGTGGCCGGCGATTTCTTCTTCCTGCTGGGGTGTCAGGGCTTCCTGCTGGTGATAGAGCGTGTTCTGCAGCTGGCAGATCGACATATTCATGGTGAGCGCTGCGGCCAGCACGGTATGGCGTTGTTCGCTGCTCAGCTGGGGGATGCGCCGGCTGAGCAGGGCCAGCAGGGCGGTGGTGTGCAGGGCATGGGCCGGGCCGTATTCGTTGAATGGCACCAGCAGCAGGCTGGCAATGACCCCATCGGGATGCTGTTCGCTCAGGCGGACGATGTCGCGCACCAGCAGGCTGACCTTGCGCGGGAAGTCTTCCAGTTGCAGGGCGTAGTTGAGCAGAGTGCGGGTGCGTTGCTGCAGGAAGGCCATCTCGTGCAGCACGCTCTCGCGCACCATCATCGGGTCGGCTTCGGGCAGGCTGACGGCGTCCAGCTTGTTGCCATCCACCGCATAGCCCATTTCCAGGAGCTTTTCACGCTGGCGATCGCTCAGCACGAAATGCCCCTTGCTCAGCAGCAACAGGCCGTTCTTGGCATAAACATCCAGTGGTAGTTCCTTGCCCATGAGAATCTGTTCGGGCACTACCTTGTCATGCAGTTGCTTCTTGTTGCGGGAGTTCATGCGGCGATGCTGTCGGCGTGGGTTACGGGCGCTGCGCCAACAAGCTGGCGGAGCAGCCGCAATTATAAGCTGACGGCCTGTGCGGTGCTTGGCTTTTGCAAGCAGACCCGATGGCTCAGATTTTCCACAGGCTGGCCAGGAAGGAGATGCGCACCCCCGCCATGCTGAACGAGCAGGGGCCGGCGATCTTGTACTGCGAGTGGCTGGTTTCGCGCAGCAATACTTCGGCATAGGCCGGGCCGTCGGCCTTGCGTAGTGCGGCTACCTGCGGCTCGCTTGGCTTGTCGCGGCGTGCCAGCACCACGGCGATTTCGTTATTGACCAGTTTGACAAAGCTGCCGGGCGGGTAAATGCCCAGCTCCCTGATCAGCATGGTGGTAAAGGCGCTGTCGAAATCGACATCCTTGCGCTGGAACAGATTGCCCAGTGCCGTGGCCGGTAGCTGCGCGCTGCGATAGCGCCGCGGTGCCAGTTTGGCGCAGGCGATGTCGGCCAGATGCAGCAGATGTGCCGGCGGCAGGATCTGCTTGCGTTCCAGGCCAAAGGGGTAGCCGCTGCCCTGCCAGTTTTCATGGTGGGTCTGTACCAGGGCGTGCCACAGCTCGTTTTCGATGCCGGCTTCGCGCAGGATGGCCGAGCTGAGCAAAGGATGTTCCTTGATGGCACTGCGCTGCTGCGGCGTCAGCTGCCCCTCGTGACTGAACAGTTCATTTTGCAGCTCGATCTGCGCGATATTCATGGTGAGCGCGGCGCACAGCAGGATTTCGCGGTGACCGGCCGGCAGCTTCATCTGGCGGGTAATCAGTGTCAGCAGAGCGGTGGTGTGCAAGGAGTGCGCCACACCGTATTCCTGAAAGGGCAGCAGCAGCATGGAGGCCATCAGGCCATCCGGATGGCGCTCGCTCAGGCTGATGATGGTCTGGGCGATGGCGCGCACGCGCTGCTCCAGATCCGGCTGGGTCAGCGCGTGCTGCAACATATTGCGCACCCTTTGCTGCAGGAAGACGATTTCCTCGAACAGCGACTGGCCTTTGCGGTAGTTGTCGGCCGTTTTTTCGGCCGGCTTCACCTCGGCTGGCTGTTCGGCAAAGCCCAGCTTGATCAGGCGATGCTTCATGTCCGGCGATAGCACATAGTGACCACGCTTGAGCAGCAAGATGCCGTTTTTGGCGTAGACATCCATCGGCAGTTCTTTGCCGATGGAAATGGCGCTCGATTTGAGCTTGTCGGAAAGATTATTGTCAGACATGGTGCACGGTTTCGAATGGACGCAACATTCTATGTTTTTGTCATTGCTATCGCCAGATTTATTCGGCAGGAATGATTGATAATTGTCATTGTTTAGGCAGGTCCTGCCAGGCTTTTTGTAAGCGTTTCACTGAAACCGGATAGGGCGTTTTCAATTCCTGAGCAAACAGGCTGACGCGCAGCTCTTCCAGCTGCCAGCGAAAATCCTGCAGCGCCGGTGATGGCTCGCCAGCTTCGCGCTCGCTGGCCATGCGTGCTTCCCACTTGTTCCACAGTTCGCGTATCTCGGCTGCGCGCTGGCCATCCCGTTGCGGATTGGCCGGCTGCTTGTCCATGCGCAAGCCCATGGCGCGCATATAGCGGGTGATATGCGGCAGCTGTGACCAGGGCGTGTCATACAGGAAGCCCGGGTAGACCAGCTTGCCCAGCTGCTGTTGCAGCTCCTGGCCTAGCCGGTGCTTTTGCAGCTTGTTGTAGAGCGGCATGTATTCGCTGCCGATCTGGCTCAGATACTGGGTAACCGCCTGAATCACCGCCGGCAGACGGGTGCGGGCGCGGGTCTTTTGATCGTTGAATGCTTTCTCGTTGCGCGGCAGGGCATCTTCGCCGATAAAGGCACGGTCGCAGATGCAGGCAATGGCATCGGCCAACAATTGTTCGACATTCGCCACATTGCGCAGATTGAGGCCAATCTGGGTCATGCCGGACAGGCCCTTGCCCAGCTGTTTCATCTGCTCCTTCAACTGCAGTTGCAGCAGGCGGATCACCCCGGCGCGGTGATGGCGTTCGGCCTCCGGCTGGGTGTCGAACAGGCGGATGGCCACCTTGTCCTGTTCCAGTGTCAGCGCCGGGAAACCGGTGAGCTGCTGGCGGCCACGGGCAAACTGTATGCTTTCCGGCAGTTCGCCAAAGTCCCAGCTGCTGACCTCGTCGCGCTCGAAGTCGGCGCTGCTGTCGCGGAAGGTGAGCTGGGCGGCCTGGCCAAACTGCTTTTGCAGGGCGAGCAGATCGCGGCCCAGGCCGATTTCCTGTTTGCCATCATCGATGATGCGGAAGTTGAACAGCAGATGTTCTGGCAGCTCTTGCTGCTTGAAGGCATCGTGGTCGACTTTCACACCGCCGGTTTCGCGCAGAATGAAATGGGCCAGCTGGCCGGCAATCGGCTGCTGCTGGTCAGGATTGCTGCTGAGGAAGCGGGTGACGAAGTCCGGCACCGGCACACAGCAGCGTCTCACCTGCTTGGGCAGGCCCTTGATCAGCTGCTGCAGCTTTTCGCGCACCATGCCGGGCACCAGCCACTCGAACGGTGCCGGCTGCAGGCGGTTGAGGATGGCCAGTGGCACATCCATGGTGACGCCGTCCAGCGGGTGTCTGGGTTCGAAGCGGTATTTCAGCCGCAGCTTGCCGTCTTCCAGTTCCAGCCATTCCGGAAACTGGTTTTCGGTCACATGCTGGGCGGCATGGCGCATCAGCTCGTCGCGGGTCAGGTGCAAGCGTTTGGGTTCGGTTTTTTCCGCTTCCTTGCGCCAGGCTTCAAAGCTGGCCGCATCGACCACTTCGCTGCCGATGCGCTCGTGGTAGAAGGCGTACAGGGCTTCTTCGTCCACCAGCACATCCTGCCGGCGCGCCTTGTGTTCCAGTTGCTCCACTTCGCGGATCAGCTGCTGGTTGCGCTGGAAGAAGGGTGCATTGCTGACGTAATCCATGTTCACCAGTGCGCCACGGATAAACAGCTCGCGTGCCTCAAGCGGGGCAATGCGGCCATAGCTGACGGCACGACGCGGAATCAGCGTCAGGCCGTACAGGGTGACCCGTTCGCTGGCAACGACTTCGCCCCGGCTCTTTTCCCAGTGCGGTTCGAAATAGTGGTACTTCACCAGATGGGCGGCCAGTTTTTCCACCCATTCCGGCTCGATTTTGGCCACGCAGCGGGCGTAGAGGCGGGTGGTTTCCACCAGTTCGGCTGCTACCAGCCACTTGGGCTTGCTCTTTTTCAGGCCGGAACCGGGGAAAACATGGAAGCTGACACCGCGTGCGCCCATGTAGTCGTCGCCTTCCAGATTCTTCATGCCGATATTGCCGACCAGGCCGGTGAGCAGGGCCTTGTGCAGGTTCTCGTAGACCACGGCGTCCAGTTGCTGGCGCTTCTTCTGCGACATCTGGGCGTCGATCTGCTCGGCGTCGGCATGGGCTTCTTCACGTTTGATCAGGCCCAGTTCGCTGGCAATTTCGGCCAGCTGGCCATGCAGTTCGCGCCATTCGCGCAGGCGCAGATAGGACAGGAAGTGCTCGTGGCAGGTATTCACCAGCAGGCGGTTGGACTTCTTGTGCTTGAGTGCGTCGCTGAAGAAATCCCACAGATGCAGATAGGACAGGAAGTCGGATTTTTCGTCGTTAAAGCGGGCCTGGGCGCGCTCGGCTGCTTCGCGGGCATCGAAGGGGCGCTCGCGCGGGTCTTGCACCGACAGCGCCGAAGCGATGATCAGCACCTCGCGCATGCAGCCGAAATCACGCCCGGCCAGCAGCAGGCGGCCCACTTTCGGGTCCACCGGAATGCGTGCCAGCTCCTTGCCCACCGGGGTCAGCTCATTATTGTCGGTCACCGCACCCAGCTCGGTCAGCACCTGGTAGCCATCGGCAATCAGGCGGCTGCTGGGGGCTTCCAGAAAGGGGAAGGCATCCACCTGGCCCAGCCGCAGCGCGGCCATGCGCAAGATTACCGCCGCCAGATTGGAACGGATGATTTCCGGGTCGGTAAAGGCCGGACGGGCGTTGAAGTCTTCTTCGGCATACAGACGCACGCAAATGCCGGCCTCGACCCGGCCGCAGCGACCGGCGCGCTGGCGGGCAGCGGCCTGGGAAATCTTTTCCACCTGCAGCAGTTCTACCTTGGCGCGCGGGCTGTAGCGGTTGAGTCGGGCCAGGCCGGTGTCGATCACATACTTGATGCCCGGCACGGTCAGCGAGGTTTCCGCCACATTGGTGGCCAGCACGATGCGCCGGCCGCCGGAGGGTTTGAAGATTTTCTGCTGATCCTCATTGGACAGGCGGGCAAACAGCGGCAGGATTTCATAGCCGCGAATACCGGACTTGCGCAGTTTTTCTGCCGTTTCGCGGATATCGCGCTCGCCGGGCAGGAAAACCAGCATGTCGCCCGCGCCCTGGCGTGACAGCTCGTCGGCGGCATCGACGATGGCGTCTTCCATTTCCATTTCACGTTCGTCTTCGTCGCGCTGCTTGAGCGGGCGGTAGCGGACTTCCACCGGGAAGGTGCGGCCGGACACTTCAATCACCGGCGCGCCATCGAAATGGCGGGCAAAGCGGTCGGCATCGATGGTGGCCGAGGTGATGATGATTTTCAGGTCGGGACGGCGCGGCAGCAGCTGCTTGAGGTAGCCCAGCAGGAAGTCGATGTTGAGGCTGCGCTCGTGCGCCTCGTCGATGATGATGGTGTCGTAGCTTTCCAGATAGCGGTCGGTCTGGGTTTCCGCCAGCATGATGCCGTCGGTCATCAGCTTGATCACGGATTTTTCCGACAGCTTGTCGGTAAAGCGCACCTTGAAACCGACATGCTCACCCAGTTGTGAACCCAGCTCCTGCGCAATGCGCGTGGCCACCGAGCGTGCCGCCAGCCGGCGTGGCTGGGTATGGCCGATCAGTCCGTACACGCCACGCCCCAGCTCCAGGCAGATCTTGGGAATCTGCGTGGTTTTGCCGGAGCCGGTTTCACCGCAGATGATCACTACCTGATGGCCGGCAATGGCTGCCTTGATATCGTCCAGCTTCTGGTTGACCGGCAGCGCCTTGTCGAACTGCGGGCGCGGCAGATGGGCGCGGCGGGCCTCGGCGCGGGCGGCCGAGCGTTCCAGTTGCTGGCTGATGTCGGCCAGTTGCTTGTCGGCCGGCTGCCCTTTTTTCAGGCGCTCGCCGGCATCGTTCAGCTTGCGGCGCAAGACATGGCGATCACGGATCAGGCAATGGGCAAGGCGGGTTTTGAGTTGGGACAGCTGCTGGACTGGGGTGGTCATCGGGCAAAGAGCACTGGTTTACAGAAGGTCGCCAGTATAACAGAGGCCGGGCAGGCGACTGAAAGCAAAAGACCGCCTGCTGGCGGTCTGCGCGATGGTGTGCGCTGCTGGCGCCTAGCTGGCGTGCTGGGCGCGCGAGGAGCGGCCCAGCTCGTCCAGCAGCTGGTCCAGCCGCTTGATGGCGTCGGCGATGGAGCGGGTTTCGGTGGAGAGCGAGCGGGTGGATTCGCCCACGGCGGTAATGTCGCCGGCAAACTGGGCAAAGCCGTGATTCTGGCTGTTTTCTGCCTGTGCCACCTGTTCGAGCAAGCCGGCCAGCTGGCGGGTTTCATGAATGATGCCCTGCAGGTTCTGCTGGGCTTCCCGGGCATTGTTGCGGCCGGCCTGCATCTGGTCGTTGCCGTCGCGCATGGCGACGATGGCCTGATTGGTGCCGTCCACGATCAGCGAGATCTTGTTGCCGATATCCAGCGTGGCATTCTGGGTGCGTTCGGCCAGCTTGCGTACTTCGTCGGCCACCACGGCAAAGCCACGGCCCATTTCTCCGGCTCGGGCGGCTTCGATGGCGGCATTCAGCGCCAGCAGATTGGTCTGGTCGGCAATGTCACGGATCAGTTGCACGATGCCGTTGACCTCGGCGCTGCGCTGGCCCAGGTCTTCCAGCTTGCTGGCAGCGTGCGAGATGACTTCACCGGCGCGGCCCAGCTGCAGCACGGCCTGATCCATCACCTGACCACCGCTGCTGGCCGCATTGCCCGCCGTCTGCGCCAGCCGGGTGGCGCTGTCGGACTGGGCGGCGTTCTGGCCGGTGACCACCGCCATCTGCTGTGCCACCACCATCATGTCTTCGGCGCGGCTGCGCTGTTCGGCCATGGTTTGCGCCATCAGCCCGGTGCTGTCGGCAATGTCGCGGCTGGCGCTGGAGGCGGCCTGGATCGAACGCGCCACCTGTTCCATCATCTCGCGCATGGCACGGCTGGCGTGTTCGGATTCGGCCCTGGCTCCTTCCAGCCGCTCCAGGCTTTTCACCTTGGCCTTGTCAAACGCCATGGCCAGCGTCAGCACCACAATGCTCAGGCCGATCAATGACTTGGCTTGCAGCTTGGGAATCTCCTCGCGCGCGATGGGGACGGCGGGCAGGGCACCCGGATCGGCAGATAGCAGGTAGAACACCGCAATGGCCATGATGGTGAGTACCATCCATGTCCAGCCCGAGCGACGGGTGGAGACAAAGATGGCGGTAAACGGGATGGAAGCAAACCACACCACGCTGGTGGACATGATGCCGCCGTTGACATACACCATCCAGCACACCATGACGAACATGCAGCTGGTGATGAATTCGGCGCAGAAGCGCACGGCTCCCGTCAGTCTGAGCAGCAGGGTGCCCAGCAGCAGGCCCAGTCCGCCCAAGGCAATGCCTATGCCCATGGCGCTGTGTCCCAGCATGAAATACTCGATGGAAAACAGCGGAGCGATACAGCCGGCCAGCAGGCCGACGCCTACGGTGGTGCGGGCCGGGATGGCCAGTTCGGGTGACTGGCGGATGTCTTCTGGAATAAACCAGTCGGTAATGGTGGTGGCAGCCATGCGGTGAGTTCTCCCTCGTAGCACTCTATTTGTAAGTTTTGTTTTGTTTTATATGCCCGGCTTTAAAAACAAGGCGAGTGATAATGTAAAACATCCGTTTGAATGCAGCAATGTCCAGCCTGGAATGCCGGCTGATTGCTGCCTTATTGCATGGGATGTACATCACGGCCTTGCCTGGTGTTTGTGGAAAAGTCTTTTTTAAACAATGCGCTGGAGTGGAATGCGGCTGTTGCGCCAATGGCGCAGTACGTAAAAAAGCCCGCCGGTGAGGGCGGGCTGTTGCGGCGGCTGGTGCTGCCGGAGTGGTCTTAGCGCTTGTCCGCCTGAATGGCGGTCAGCGCAATGGTGTAGACAATGTCATCCACCAGCGCACCACGCGACAGGTCATTTACCGGCTTGCGCAGGCCTTGCAGCATGGGGCCAACGCTGACCACGCCGGCCGAGCGCTGTACCGCCTTGTAGGTGGTGTTGCCGGTATTGAGGTCCGGGAACACAAACACGGTGGCCCGGCCGGCCACGGTGCTGTCCGGGGCTTTCTGGCGGCCTACCGATTCCACACTGGCGGCGTCGTACTGCATCGGGCCGTCGATTTCCAGGCCAGGACGCTTTTCGCGGGCGATGCGGGTGGCTTCGCGCACTTTTTCCACGTCCGAACCGCTGCCGGAGCTACCGGTGGAGTAGGAAATCATCGCCACTCGCGGCGGAATGCCAAAGGCGGCGGCGGAGTCGGCGGACTGGATGGCGATGTCGGCCAGGTCTTCTGCTGTCGGGTCCGGGTTGACGGCGCAGTCGCCGTAGACCAGTACCTGTTCCGGCATCAGCATGAAGAACACGCTGGAAACCAGCTTGGCTTCCGGTGCGGTCTTGATCAACTGCAGTGCCGGGCGAATGGTGTTGGCGGTGGTATGCACGGCACCGGATACCAGGCCGTCCACTTCGCCCAGCGCCAGCATCATGGTGCCCAGCACCACATTGTCTTCCAGTTGCTGCTCGGCCATCGGCGCGTTCAGGCCCTTGCCCTTGCGCAGTTCCACCATGGGCTGGATGTAGTTGCCGCGCACTTCGTTGGGATCGAGAATTTCAATCGAAGCCGGCAGGGTCACGCCCTGGGCTTCGGCGATCTGTTCGATCTCGATGCGGTTGCCGATCAGCACGCAATGGGCGATGCCCTTTTCCTGGCAGATGGCGGCTGCCTTGACGGTGCGCGGCTCATTGCCTTCCGGCAGCACAATGCGCTTGCCGGCACGGCGGGCCTTTTCCATCAACTGATAACGGAAGGCCGGCGGCGGCATGCGGTGTTCGCGCGGCGCGCCAACATTGCGCTTGAGCTTGTCGGCGTCCAGGTGTTCGGCCACGAAGTCGATGACCCGCTCCATCCGTTCCAGATCGTCCGCCGGTACCTGACGGCTCATATTGCTGAGGAAGCTGGCGGTTTCAAAGGTGTTGTGGGTGGTGGTCATCACCGGCAGGCCGCTGGTAAAGGCCTGATGGCACAGTTGCTGGATGCGCGGGTCGGGCAGCGAGTCGCAGGTCAGCAGCAGGCCGGCCAGCGGTACGCCATTCATGGCGGCCATCGAGGTGCCCAGTACGATGTCTTCACGATCACCGGCAGTGACAATGAGGGCACCGGGCTTGAGCAGATGAACCACATTGGGCACGGTGCGGGCGGTCACTGCCATGCTGCGCACGCGACGGCGGCTGATCTGGCCGGCGTGCAGTACCCGTGCCTGCAGATAGTGAGCCACGTCCAGCGTGCGCGGGGCCAGCAGCTCCGGTTCGCTGGGAATGGCGCCAATCATGGTCAGGCGGTTTTTCTGCAGCAGGTTGCCGGCTTCCAGGATTTCCATCGCCAGTTGCTGGGCATTCTGTTCCTTGGGCAGACGGTTCAGGATGTAGCCGGCGACATGGCCGGGCTGGGCACCGAAAGCCTGCAGGCTCAGTTCCAGCTGCTCGGCGATCTCGTGGCTGGCCAGCTTGTCGGCGGCGGTCACCAGGATGGTTTGCGCTTGCAGGTTGCGGGCGATCTTGGTGTTGAGGAAGGTGGAGAACACCTGCTTCTGATCAGGGACCAGACCTTCCACAATCATCAGGTCGACGTTGTGCGAGGCTTGCTGATACAGCGACACCACTTCTTCCATCAACTGGTCGATTTCACCCTGCGCCAGCAGGTGCTCCACCCGCTCCATCGGCAAGGGTTCCGGCGGATTCAGGTGGCAGATGGCGCGGGCAAAGTGGGTGGAGCGTTCCGGCGAGCTGCTGTCGGCACCCTGGGCAATGGGTTTGACAAACCCCACGCGCAAGCCGGATTGCTCCAGTGCGCGAATCATGCCCAGTGCCACCGAAGTCAAGCCGGCATCAAAGCCGGTCGGGGCCAGAAAAAAAGTATGCATGCTTGGACTCTTTCCTTAGCGCTGCCTCAGACCGACAGGCCGGCCAGCAGGGCGGTGTCGAGGGCAATCATCAGTTCTTCGTCGGTATTGATCACCAGTGCCGGCACGGAGTCGGCAGTGGTGATGCGGCCAGCCTTGCCGCGGATGCATTGTTCGTTGGCGGCTTCGTCCAGCTTGAGGCCCAGAAAGCCCAGTTGCTTGATCACCCGTGCGCGCAGGTAGGACGAATTTTCGCCGATGCCGCCGGTGAACAGCACACCATCCAGCCGGCCCAGTGCCACGGTCAGGGCGGCAATATGCTTGGCCAGGCGGTAGCTGAAAATGTCCAGTGCCAGAATCGCTTCCGGCTGGCCGGCCATGGCGGCGTCTTCCAGTTCGCGGCAGTCGCTGGACTGCTCGGACAGGCCCAGCAGGCCGGATTTCTTGTTCAGCAGATCGGTCACGCCGTTGACATCCAGGCCCAGCTCGGAAGCCAGGTAGCCGAAAATGCCCGGGTCGATATCGCCGGAGCGCGTGCCCATGACCAGGCCTTCCAGCGGGGTCAGGCCCATGGTGGTGTCCACGCTGTGGCCGCCCTTGATGGCGGCGGCAGACGCGCCATTGCCCAGGTGGGCGCAGACAAAGGCGGTTTCTTCCAGTGGCTTGTCCAGCAAGCGCGCGGCTTCGCCAGTAACAAAGCGGTAGCTGGTGCCGTGGAAGCCATAGCGGCGCACGCCGTGCTCGCGGTACAGCTGCATCGGCACGGCATACAGATAGGCCTGCTGCGGCATGCTCTGATGGAAGGCGGTATCAAATACGGCCACCTGCGGCAGTCCGGGGAATTGCTGCATGCTGGTATGAATGCCCAGCAGGTGTGCCGGATTGTGCAGCGGGGCCAGTTTGGCGCATTTCTCGATTTCGGCAATGACGGTGCCATCAATGACTGCGGAGGCTTTGAAGTGTTCGCCGCCATGGACCACGCGATGGCCTACGGCCTTGACGCTGTCCAGCAAGTCCAGCTCGCGCAGACGGCCGATGATGGCGTGCATGGCGGCGGAGTGATTGGCTTCTGCCAGCGGCAGGCTGTCTTTCTGGCCTGCATGCTTGAAGCTGATCTGGCCTTGCTCCAGGCCCAGTTTTTCAGCCAGACCAGTCAGGATGACCTGCTTGCTGGCGGTATCGATCAGAGCGAATTTCAGCGAGGAGCTGCCGCAGTTAATAACGAGAATGCTTGATTTCATAGGCGCTGGAAGTAGTAAATGGCTAAAAAGGGGTCCGTTGGGAAAATAACTGTCGCCAGCCGGCATGTCGGCCATATTAGGATTATGACTGTGGCAGCAAGATGACGGTGCGGAGCAGTTGACGGGCTCCTCTTCTCTTTCCTTTGGTCGGTGTTAACCGGGCGGCGATTATCCAGTGCGGCCGCGCATGCTGCAATGCGGGATTTACCTCGCTTGCGCAGCGCTGCGATTGCCTGCATTGCCGCAGGGACAAGCCTTGGCGGTGTGTCAGGCAGTGCTGGCGGCGGCGGTGATGCGAGTGCATGCACGGTGACTGCCAGCTTCGCCCCTTGTACTGACTTGGGGGCCAGCCGCAAGGGCAGCGGATATGCCCGGGCAGTATAACATATGGATCATCAGCTGCTAATGTTGCTGCGCACAATTTGAGCTAACACAATGATTCCTATGAAGGTGCGGGATGAAAATGTCCTGAATTTTGCAAAACCCCATTTTGTAGTGGCAATGTTTCAGTCTGCCCCCGCTTTGTTGTGCTAAAAATTGCTTGCCCCCCCTTGCGGGGCCGGGCATAATCCCGCCCTCGCAAAGCACAGGCTTGGCCTTTGTTTTAATTCATTGTTTTGATGGTTCCGTAAACTCGTTTAGCGAGATTCGGCTGGTCTTATATCTTCTACCACGGAGGTGTGGGAATAATGTCTGATCTGGCTTCTTCGCAGATGCTACAGGCGTCTGCTGCTCAGCTGCCTATCTATACTTATTTTGATCCCGCTCACTACGAGCTGGAGCAAAAACAACTGTTTGCCAATGCTCCGCTGTATTACGGCCACGAGCTGATGGTGCCCAATGACGGGGACTACCATACGCTTGACTGGCTGGGCCATGGCAAGATGCTCAAGAATGTGGGCGGTGAAATCAAGCTGATTTCCAACGTCTGCCGGCACCGTCAGGCCCTGATCTATCAGGGGCGCGGCAATGGCAACCACATGGTGTGCAATCTGCATGGCTGGACTTACGACGCCGAAGGCAAGCTGCTGGGCGCGCCGCATTTCCCGCAAACACCCTGTCTCAATCTGAATCAGACGCAGCTGACGCGCTGGAACGGCCTGCTGTTTGATGCCGGCCGCGACATTGCTGCCGATCTGGCACAGCTGGGTGTGGCGAAGCATCTGGATTTTTCCGAGTTCGCTTTCCATTCGACGCAAACCACCGAATACGACTTCAACTGGAAAACCTTTATTGAAGTCTATTCCGAGGATTACCACGTCGATCCCTTCCATCCGGGGCTGGGCAATTTTGTTGATTGCGCCGAACTGAAATGGGAGTGGGGCGCGCAATACCATGTGCAGACGGTTGGCGTGAAAAACCAGCTGGCCCGTTCTGGTTCGCGCGTCTACGGCAAGTGGCACGAAGAAGTGCGTCGCCGCTTTGCCGACCAGCAACCGGAGTTCGGTGCCATCTGGCTGACCTACTACCCCAACATCATGGTGGAGTGGTACCCGCATGTGCTGGTGGTGAGCGTGGTCATTCCGCGCGGCCCGGAACAGTGCACCGTCATCACCGAGTTCTACTACCCGGAAGACGTGGTGTATTTCGAGCCGGAATTCGTCGAGGCCGAGCAGGCCGCTTACTTCGAAACCGCCAAGGAAGACGACGAAATCTGCTACCGCATGCACCTGGGGCGTCGTGCCTTGTGGTTGCGTGGCGAGAGCGAGGTGGGGCCGTATCAATACCCCACCGAAGAAGGCATGCAGCACTTCCACGAGTTCTATCGCCGCATGATGGGCGATGCCATGGCTGGCTAAGCCTGGCATTTCAGTGCAGAATGGCAAAGGCGCGGGTTTCCGCGCCTTTTTCTTTGTCTTGATGACAATGTACTGGCAAAAAAACATTCTCCTATTAGGGCTGTGCCTGCTGGCAAGCCCGCTGCTGGCAGCCGGTTTTGTCGACCCGGCCAGCAAGATCAGTTTCACCCTGCCTGCCGGCTGGAAAGTGCGCAGCGTGGTGCAGGAGGGCGTGCGTGTGATCAAGGTGGTGCCACCCAAGGCGGATCAACGTGAGCGCGCGGCCATCGAAGTCACCCTGCAAGAGCGCAAGGCCGCCAAGGCGGATGCACCTGAGCGGTTGCAGCGCCGCTTCCGCCAGGCCGAGGGCGACCGCGAAGCGGCGGTCTATACCCGCTTGAATCCGCATAATGGCCGGCTGGTCACCGAATATCGCGAAGGCCGCTTCGTCTCTGGCCGTTTATGGATCGTGCGGCACAATCTGCAGGTCTTCCTGCCAACGCCGGGCAAGCGGCTGCTGGTGGCGCGTTGTGCCGCCAATGCTTCTGAATTCAAAACCTATCGCCGGCAGCTGGAAACCATCTGTCTGTCGGCCACTTCCTTGCACAAGCCATGATGTTCTGCTGCCCTGTTTGCCTTGCTGCCGGAGCGCCTGATGCCGACTGATCTGCTGTCGCGGCTGCGGCGCGGCCAGCTGGGTGCTGGCTGGATGGTGATTGCCGCCGCCTTTTTTGCCTTGATGGGGGTGTTCGTCAAGGCCGGTGCGCAGCACTTCAATTCCATCGAGCTGCTGTTCTGGCGCACCTTGATCGGCACGCTCATTCTGGGCCTGGGCATTCGCCTGCGCGGGTTGTCCTTGTCCACCCCGCATTGGCTGGGGCATATCAAGCGCAGCTTTGTCGGTTATCTGTCGATGTCGGCACTGTTTTATGCACTGACGCATCTGCCGCTGTCCACGGCGGTTACGCTCAACTACACCTCCTCGCTGTTTTTCTCGCTGATTTGCGTGGTCAAGCTCAAGGACAAGCTGTCGCGCCCCGCCGCACTGGCGCTGGGGCTGGGCTTTCTCGGCATTGTGCTGTTGCTGCGGCCCACTTTCAGTTCCGAGCAGTGGCTGGCTGGCGTAATCGGCTTGCTGTCGGGTGTCAGTGCCGGTTTTGCCGTGTTTCAGGTGCGCGAGCTGGGGCAGATGGGCGAGCCATCCTGGCGGGTGGTGTTCTGGTTCTTTGCCATTGCCAGCCTGTTTGGTGCGGTCTGGCTGGGCTTGGGGCCGGGTTTTTCGCCGATTCGTCCGGATAATGTCGGTGCGCTACTGGGGGTGGGGGTGTGCGGCATGCTGGGGCAACTGGCCATGACGCTGGCGTACAAGGTTGGGCGCAAATATCTGGTGGCCAGTTTTGCCTATCTCACCGTGGTGTTTTCCGCATTGCTGGGCGTGCTGTTGTGGGGCGATGCACTAGGTGCCGATGCCCTGCTGGGGATGGGGCTGATTGTTGTCGCCGGTTTGCTGGCCGCCTTGCGCTGAATTGCAGAAAATATGCCGCCGGCCTTGATGGTTGTCAGCAGAATGTGATCTGACAGGCGCTAGAATACAGACATGGGCTTGATGCGTAGGCATCATGGCCTCAACAATAACAGGCAGGACTCACACTTTAGGAGATGCAGCATGATTTCTATCCGCGAACAGGATTATGGTCTGGATGTGGCGCTGTTCAATGAATTCTCGCTGGCGGATTTCAAGCTGTTCGAGGATGCCTTGGTCAAGCGCGTGGCCGAGCAGGGCAAGCCGGATGTCTTGCTGGATTTGTCCGAATTGGTGGACTTCACTCTGGACATGGCGATGGAAGAGGTGAAGTTTGTCCGTGCCCACGAGCAGGACTTCGGCCGCATCGCACTGGTGGTGAGTGATGTGTGGATCAAGCTGGCGGCGCATATTGCCGGCCTGCTGTCACACAATCATCTGGAGTATTTTGACACGGTGGAAGAGGCGCAGGCCTGGCTGGCGCGACCGGTTGCCGCTTGATTTTGGAGCGAATGGCGGTAGAGTAGCGGTTTTTGTTCAACACGAAAGAATAAAAACCGATGTTGAAGAGCATTGCCAGCCGTCTGGCGACTGAACTCGCCGTACGTGAAAACCAGGTGGCCGCCACGATCGAACTCATCGATGGTGGTGCCACCGTCCCCTTTATTGCCCGTTACCGCAAGGAAGTCACTGGCGGCCTGGATGATACCCAGCTGCGCACGCTAGCTGAGCGTCTGGTCTATCTGCGTGAACTGGACGAGCGGCGCAATACCATTCTTGCCAGCATTCGCGAGCAAGAAAAACTGACGCCGGAATTGACGGCCGCGCTGTATGCCGCCGATAACAAGACCGCGCTGGAAGACCTTTACCTTCCCTATAAGCCCAAGCGCCGTACCAAGGCACAAATCGCCCGCGAGGCCGGCTTGCAGCCATTGGCCGACAGTCTGCTGGCGGATCCCGCGCAGTCGCCGGAAGCGCTGGCGCTCACCTATCTCAATGTCGAGGCCGGCATCGGCGATGCTAAGGCTGCGCTGGATGGTGCCCGCGCCATCCTGATCGAGCAGTTTGCCGAAGACGGCGAGCTGCTGGGTCGTCTGCGCGAAAAGCTGTGGAGCGAGGCCGAGCTGGTTGCCCGCGTGGTGGCAGGCAAGGAGCAGGAGGGCGCCAAGTTCTCCGATTATTTCGATCATCGGGAAGCGCTGCGTGCTACGCCCTCGCATCGTGCACTGGCGCTGCTGCGTGGCCGCAACGAAGGCGTGCTTAGTGTGGCACTCAAATATCAGCCCGACGAAACCCCAATTACCGAGCGCTCCAGCTACGAATTGCTGATTGGCCAGCGCTTTGGTGTGCAGGACAAGGGCCGTGCGGCCGACAAGTGGCTGCTGGATGGAGTGCGGCTGTGCTGGCGCGCCAAGATTTTCCTGTCCTTGGAGCTGGAGCTGATGGGCCGGCTGAAAGACGCCGCTGATGGCGAGGCCATCAAGGTATTCGCCGACAATCTGCACGATCTGCTGCTGGCTGCGCCGGCGGGTCAGCGTGCCACGCTGGGGCTGGATCCTGGTCTGCGTACTGGGGTGAAGGTGGCGGTAGTGGACGGTACCGGCAAAGTGCTGGATACCACCGCCATCTACCCGCACGAACCGCGTCGTGAATGGGATAAATCCATCGCCATTCTGGGCGCGCTGTGCACGCGCCATCACGTCGACCTGATTTCTATTGGCAATGGCACGGCCAGCCGCGAAACCGACAAGCTGGCACAAGACCTGATCAAGGCCTATCCGCAGCTGGGCATGACCAAGATCGTGGTGTCCGAGGCTGGCGCTTCGGTGTATTCCGCCTCCGAACTGGCGGCCAAGGAATTTCCCGACATGGATGTCAGCCTGCGTGGCGCGGTATCCATTGCCCGCCGCCTGCAAGACCCGCTGGCCGAACTGGTGAAGATCGACCCCAAATCCATCGGCGTCGGTCAGTATCAGCATGACGTCAATCAAAGCCAGTTGGCACGCGCGTTGGACGCCGTGGTGGAAGACTGTGTGAATGCCGTTGGTGTCGATGTCAATACGGCCTCGGTGCCGCTGCTGACCCGTATTTCCGGTCTCAACAGCACGCTAGCCAACAATATCGTAGCTTACCGCGACCAGAATGGTGCATTCAAAAATCGCAAACAGTTGTTGAAAGTACCACGGCTGGGTGACAAGACCTTCGAGCAAGCTGCTGGTTTCCTGCGTATACAAGGCGGTGACAATCCGCTGGATGGCTCCTCGGTTCATCCGGAGGCCTACCCGGTGGTAGAGAAGATTGTTGCCAGGCTGGGGCGCGAGGTCAAAACGCTGCTGGGCGATTCCGTCACGCTGAAGGCGGTCAAGGCTACCGACTACACCGACGAGCGTTTTGGCCTGCCGACGGTAATGGACATCTTGAAGGAACTGGACAAGCCGGGTCGTGACCCGCGTCCGGAATTCAAGACCGCAACCTTCCAGGATGGCATCGAAGACATCAAGCACCTGCAGCCGGGTATGGTGTTGGAAGGTGTCGTCACCAATGTCGCCAATTTTGGTGCCTTTGTTGATATCGGTGTGCATCAGGATGGCCTGGTACATATTTCTGCCCTGTCGAGCAAATTCATCGACGACCCGCGCAAGGTGGTCAAGGCCGGTGATGTGGTCAAGGTCAAGGTGCTGGAAGTGGATGTGGCACGCAAGCGCATTGCCCTCACCATGCGACTGAACGACGAGATTGGTACAAGCAGTCGCAGTACGCGGCCGGAAGGTGGGCGTGGTTTCGCAGATCAGCGCAAGCCGCAATCATCCGCTCGCGGGGCGCCGCCGGCTGGTGAATCAGCAATGGCTGCTGCGTTTGCCAAGCTCAAGCAGCGCTGAAACATATATATAGCTAGTTGAGCAAGCAAAGCCCGGCATCAGCCGGGCTTTTTGCTGCCGGTGTCGGTGTGGCGACCCCCTTTTTACGCCAGCCAGCCCCACCCATCACGGCAAGTGCGAACGGGGATGTGCTTATTTTTGTGCGTACGCAGCAAGGCTGTAATAAAACCCCCATTGCATAAGCCTTTTTCCCTCAGTCACTTAGCCCGATGAGAGTCGATGTTTGGCCAGAATCTGCACTTTTC